>NZ_JAAHHC010000002.1:113333-240228 GCF_010672265.1 Moorena sp. SIO3A2 | reverse complement strand
AGGTTGAAGGTTGAAGGTTGAAGGTTGAAGGTTGAAGGTTGAAGGTTGAAGGTTGAAGGTTGAAGGTTGAAGGTTGAAGGTTGAAGGTTGAAGGTTGAAGGTTGAAGGTTGAAGGTTGAAGGTTGAAGGTTGAATAAAAAATATGCCAGTTAACTGTTGCTTGACTTATAGCATTTTTGGCGTTGCTAATTGATTTTTGATTTAGCGATCACTAACTTGAAGTTATACCTGAATTCAGCAACGCCCATCGCTTTTGCTATCAATTAAGTTTCACATCTCAAATTCGAATTATATATTATAGCTAGTCAACGGATAGCTAGTCAACGGGGTGCAACTTGTTTTCCTTCCTGAATTTGCTCAGTGGGATGCAAGATGACTATTTCTCCTTCTCGAAGTCCTTGTTGAATCACTGCTTCAAGATTACTGCGCTGACTAATTATAATCTGACGTTTCTTCGCTTGGTTGTTTTCCACCACAAACGTACACCAAGTCTGGAAGTTGGAGCGCTGGATACTCCCTTGATGATCTGAAAATTGGTTACTTCCCTGTGTTCCCCCTGTTGCAGACACGGACAAATCATCCCTATTTTGTGCAATCGGGTCCAAGGAGCTATTTTGTTGTGAGTCGCAGCGGAAAATGGCACTTAAGGGAACGACTAGCACATCTGAGCTTTCCCAAACTACAATCCGTGTTTCTACTCGGTAGCGATCACCTAAAGGAATTGGGGAATCTACAAAATTAGCGATCGCATTCACTCGCTGTTCTTCTACCCCAAGAGCTGAAATTTTGGTAAAACCTGAGGGTTCGACGTACTTCACCTGAGCGTTTAGGGTGCGCTCTCCCCCCCAATGTTCAATGAACATTTTTGCTCCTGGCTTGACTTTGACCGCATCAGTAGAAAGCAAATCAACGACAATCTCTAGGTCGGCAGGATTTCCTAGTTCCAACAGGGGAGTTCCGGCTTCTACATATCGAGCACTTTCTTCTAGGACTCGTAGGACATAACCATCAATTGGGGAATGAATTTCGGCACGGGCTGCTTCATCGGCTAGCTTGGCAAGTTCAGCTTGAACACTGGCAATGCGAGCATTGTAGACATCAAGTAAATAGTCAGGGTCTCTCTGTTCGGCTTGGAGAATGGCACGGGCTTCTTTGGCTGCTACTACTTCAGCGGCCACACTGTCCACTTCCCGTCGTGCTGCTTCTAATTCCCTCTGGCAGGTAGTTTCTAACAATTGAGCTGTTTCGAGGTCTTTACGAGAGATTGCGCCATCAATGTATAACTGTTGGGAGCGTTGGCGATCGCGTTTTGCTTGCTCTAGTGCTGCTAATGCTTGCTGGACCCGAGCTTGAGCTTCTTGCTGTTGGGCTGCTGCTGACCGGATCCGGGCTTGAGCCTGGAATAAAGCTTCTGGTTTTGGTCGCTTGGTTGCTACCCCATCACGCTCTGCTTGCCATTGCCTTAGCCGTGCTTGAGCTTCTCGGACGTCTGCATCTAGAGGAAGGCGGTCAATTTGGGCAATTATTGCCCCTTGTTTAATTTTATCTCCTTCATCTAGTTTAATCCTCGCCAGCCGACCGGCAACAGGAGCTGAAACTACGAAGCGGGAGCGGATACGGGTCTTTCCCTCTCCATCCACTGTTACTTGCAAACTACTGCGTTTAACTTCGGCTAGATCAACCCGAATCGGTGCAGGACGAAATGCTAGGACAACTACTGTGATGATGCCAACTCCAACCATAAGGTAAGTTAGCCGTTGAGGAAGGTGCTTCATGAAGTGTCTAAAATCGCGGAATTGATTTTGCGATCGCAACAGTATTTAATTACTACTATTTAATTACTACTATTTAATTACTGCTATTACTTTTTTACTGTTCCATAGCTTGTGTTAGTTACGGGTGCATCTCCTAAAAGCTGTTTGACCTGATGGTGCGTTACGGGGCGGGCTGTTTCAACCAGGAACGAAGAGGCGGAAAATCAGGGCTAGCCCGCCCCTAACGCACCCTACGCAACATTTCTAAAAGTGAGATGCACCCTTAGTTACAACATGCAAACTAAGCTGAATACAAAGGAATCAGCAGGCTCCGCACTGATGTAACTATCACCATGTTGATGCTTATTCCCTGGTTTTCAAAACAGCGATTAAGTCCAGACGATTCAGCTTTCTGCGGATAATTAACCCAGAACATAATGCTGCTACTATTACGATAACAAATGTAAAAGCATAGGTATCTTTAGTAATAATTAAGGGAAAACGGTAAAGTTCAGAATTATAGGCAACAGACATTAAAGCAGCTAAACCGTATCCGAGTCCAAAACCAATTGGAAGGGCGAGTAGGGTAAGAATAACTTGTTCACCTAGGAGAATAAAGGCAATTTCAGCACGAGTGAATCCCATAATCCTGAGACTGGCTAATTCTCGTCCTCTTTCTGATAGGGCAATCCGTGCTGAGTTATAGACTACGCTGAAGGTAATAATGCAGGCAAAAATTACTAGTACTGCTGTGAAGACTCGCAGAAGTTTAGCACTAATTTCCTCAAAGCTTTCTAGGTTGGCTTCACGGGTGGCAATACCGGTAATGGCCGGTAGACGTTTGAGGCGATAGTAAAGCTGACTAGCAAGGTGAGGATCAACGGAGAGGTAAGCACCAGAAATAGTTTGTCCTTCTCGCATCAGTCGGTTGAGGGCATGGATATCCATATATGCTGAGACACCGAAGAGTTCATCCACCAAGCCGACTACAGGAACTTGACGCACGGGACGGCTTCCTTCCAGGACTTCCACGGTTAGGGTATCTCCAGGAGTAACACCTAGGATTTCGGCTAGTTTGGTAGTCATGACAACTCCGTCTGGGGGTAGATGCACGGTGTACCAATTCTTGTCTAGCAGACGGCGGAATTCTCCGGCTGGGTCGATTCCAGTTAAAGCACTGCGATAGGTATGATGGTCAAAGCGTAAACGTACTGGTACGATGCGGAATGGTTCGGAACGAATCACTCCTGGTAAGTGAGTGATTTCGTAACGGGTACGTGCGGGACGGGGTTGATTAAAGATAATGGTGAGATCTTCCCGTTGTACTTGGCGGAATTGAAAATCCATCAGGTATGTCAGTGCATCTCCGATGTACAACCCAGTCAGGAGAATTGCTACAGCAACAGCTATTCCCATAATGGATAGGAAGGCTTGGATGGGCTTGCGTTCCAAATTACGGAGGATAATACCACCGGCAGGGGATAAAAACTGCTGTAGACCTAGCCGTTCAATAATGATAGGTTTGAATTGAGCTGGGGGTTCGGGACGCATGGCTTGGGCTGGAGGAAGGGAAATTGCCCGACGTACCGCCATTAGTCCACCAATTGCTGCTGCGGTAAAGCTGACTAAGATGGCGGTGGCGACTAAGTCTGAGCTGACGTCATAGCGTAGTAGGGGAAAGCGAAAAAATTCAGCATAAAGTTGGGTTAGTCCATTGCCGAGCCAAAGACCAACTAGGGTGCCAAGGATACCTCCTACACTGACAATGGCAAGGACAAATTTAAGATAATGGATACCGATGGTTAGGTTACTGTAACCAAAGGCTTTGAGCACAGCAATTTGCTCCCGTTGGGTTCCGATTAGGCGAGAGAGGACAACATGCAGTAGGAAAGATGCGATCGCTAAAAAAATCGAAGGCATAAAAGTAGCAGAGACTTCCAAACTGCTGAGTTCATCTGCTAGAATTTGATGGGATAGCTGATCTTCCCTTCCATAAGCACCTAACCCACCGTAGCGTTCCAGTAATCGATCCAAACGGCTAATAATTTCCCTTTCTTGAGCCCCTGGAATTAAGGAAAGGCTGACATCGTTAAAGGCACCATCAAGGTCGAAGGCTTTACCCAAGGCTTCCCGACCTATCCAAACCACTCCAAATCGCCGATTATCTGGGAAGATTTCTCCAGCACCTCGCACTTCATAAACGTATTCTGGTGATAGGGCAATTCCTACTATTCGCAATTTTTCCCAACGTCCATTAATAATGGCACCCATGGTATCACCCAAGTTGAGTTGATTGGCTTGGGCGAAGGCTTCACTGACAAGTACTTCATCTCCTCGTCCTGGTTCAATATAGCGACCTTGACGAATAAATAAGTCGTTGAGTTTGGACTTACGACGCTCAGGAATTGAGATTAGTCTTCCTGTGGCTGGTTCTGTTAAACCAGGCACATCAAGGGTGACATCAACCACAATCCGAGTTTGGGTTTGGGCAATACCGGGAATAGCACCAATTTGGGATTTGAGGCTTTCTGGGGCGCGTTTGAGGGAAGCGAAAACTTGGGCAAAATGGTAGCGGTTGTAATATGTGTCTTGGATTAGTCGCAAAGAGCTATAGGCACTCCTGGCTAGGACGAAGCTAGCAATGCCACAGGCTACTACTAATGCGATCGCAATCACCTGACCTCGTAATTGCCATAGGTCACGTAAGAGTTTACGGTCTAGGGAATTCATGGAAGTCTAAGACCAACCGAAAATGTCAGGAACAGGCAAGATGCCCATTCTACAGGTGCGACCCGTGGCGAATTTAATTCTTAATACGGAAAGCGCACCTAAAAACTCTTAAAATCATTCCATTATTAAGCAACGCTCGATTTTTTATAACTGCTCTTCTTCTGTATAAAACAAAGCTTCACAAACTAATGTCAAGCCGAACAGACAGCAAACTAAGAAAGTTGTTAATAATATTGCTATCATAGCTCAACTCCTTGGGAAGTCTTTTACTTTGTGACTCCCTCTAGTTCTTTTATACCTCCGGTTTTCTATCGAGCTAGGTAATTTGATTCAATTCTTAATATACTCAATCGTTGACTTACCACTCTAAATCCTCAGGAGCAATCTTAGTCTGATTACCATGTACACTAATAATCTCACCACTACGCATGGTAATCACCCGATCTGCCATAGCCGCAATTCCAGCATTGTGAGTAATTACAGCAGTAGTTGTTCCCAATTCCTGATTGACTCGCTCCAATACATTCAATACTAGCTTACCGGTCTGAAAGTCTAACGCTCCGGTTGGTTCATCACATAGGAGCACTTGAGGACGTTTGGCAATAGCACGAGCGATCGCAACCCGTTGTTGTTCACCCCCAGATAATTGAGCCGGAAAATGGTTAAGGCGATGGTCGAGTCCCACTAGTCCCAAAGCTTCCCGAGGACGCATCGGACGAGGAGCAATTTCCGTCACCAGAGCAACATTTTCCTGAGCCGTCAAGCTGGGAATCAAATTGTAGAATTGGAACACAAAACCCACGCACTCCCGACGGAAGCGGGTAAGAGCACGATCATCAGCACTTGATAAATCACGATTATAGAATTTGACTTGTCCGAAGGAGGGAACATCAAGTCCTCCGAGAATATTCAGCAGAGTGGACTTGCCACTTCCAGACGGACCAAGCAATACTACAAATTCTCCTCCATAGAGGTCAATAGTAACTGATTTTAGTGCCTGAACATTCACCTCCCCCATCTGATAGGTTTTAGTCACGTCACGCACTTTGAAAATAGGTTCATTGTTCATATAGCGGTTGGCGACTTTACTAAGTAAATATTTCTAAGTTTTTAGGGAACAGGGAACAGGGAACAGGGAACAGGGAACAGGGAATAGGGAACAGGGAACAGGGAACAGGGAACAGGGAAAAACTATTTAGCATTCAATATAAGTGATTTATTATTGCCAATTGAAAAATTTAATCAATATTTTTTGTTCAATTTTGATAATCAAAATATCTGCAAATTGCTATAATTCATGATTGATTATTTCAAGAGTAATGACTAGATATAAATCCTAAATAAATTGTGACAATTATTGTCTACTATTCCCGATTCCCGATTCCCGATTCCCGATTCCCGATTCCCGATTCCCGATTCCCGATTCCCGATTCCCGATTCCCGATTCCCGATTCCGCTGTTCCCTGTTCCCTTTACTAGAGCAATTAAATCAATTAAATTGCTGAGCATAAAACCGAGCATAACGACCACCTTTTTCTAACAGTACTTCATGGTTTCCCGATTCAACAATTCGTCCTTGTTCTACTACCAGAATCCGATCAGCACGGCGCACTGTTGCTAATCGGTGAGCAATAATAAAAACAGTGCGGTCTTTCATAATCCGTTCTAAGGCTTCTTGTACTAAGGCTTCTGATTCTGAGTCTAAAGCGGAGGTAGCTTCATCGAGAATCAAGATTCTAGGATCGAGCAGTACCGCTCGTGCGATCGCAATCCGTTGTCGTTGCCCTCCCGATAAATTAATTCCCCTCTCCCCTACCCAAGTGTGATATCCTTGGGATAGTTTAATAATGAATTGGTGAGCATTGGCAATCTTAGCCGCTTCCTGAACAGCTTTAAAGTCAGGTTTTAATTGACCAAAGGCAATATTCTGAGCAATAGTACCTGAAAAGAGAGTGGTATCCTGGGGAACAATGCCAATCTGACGCCGTAGACTATTGAGGGTAATATCTTGAATATTGATCCCATCAATCAGGATTTCCCCAGATTGTGGATCATAGAAGCGGGGCAGGAGATTAACCAAAGTAGTTTTACCAGCACCCGAAGCGCCGACTAATGCGATCGCATCTCCCGGAGCAATTTCTAAATTCAAATTTCTCAGTACAGGCTCACCAGGTTGATAAGCAAAGCTGACATTACAGTATTCCACCCTACCCGTCGCTGGGGGTAAAACTATAGCGCTTGGCTTTTCCATTACCGTTGGCTCAAGGGCAAATAGTTCAAAGATGCGGTCTATGGATGCTTCTCCCTGTTTGAACTCATTATAGTTTTGGGTTAAGATGTTGATCGGATCAATCAACATGGCAACACCGATACCGTAGCTTACAAACTTGGAAGCCGTGAGGTTACCCTCAGCAATTTGCCATGCTCCCAACAATAATAGTAATAAGAAGCACAACGCTTCTAGAAAACCAACTATGGGAAACTGAATTGCTCTGAGGCGTTCAGCAGCATACTTGGCTTTGCGGTTGTTTTCCGCTTCTTGGCTAAATTTTTCGAGGGTATGGTCTTCTGCGGCAAAAGCTTGGATTAATCGAATCCCGCTAAACACTTCCGTCAGCATTGCGGACAAATCCGATATCCGATTTTGGCTGCGATGGGAGAATTTCCGGATCTGTTCCCCAAACCAACCAATCAACAAGCCCATCAATGGTGCAATAATTACTATGGCTAAGGTCAGTTCTGGATTAATATAGATGACAGCAGTTAGTACTACAATCAGTTGCAAGACACAAGGAATAAAATCACGAACAATTTTGTAAATCACCTCCCCAATCCGATCGAGATCTTCGGTGAGTCGGTAGGTAAGGTCACCAGTTCTAGCAGCTTCAAAGTAACCAATACTGAGGCGCTGCAAATGGTTAAAAACGTTTTGGCGTAAATGGAGGGCAATCTGTAGTGAAGCTTTTGCTGATAGGGTATATAAACAGTACTGCGCTATTTTCTGGGTCAGAAATACAACAGCAGCTAACCCAGCTAGCTGAAGACTCCTGACCAGTTTTCCCTGTCCGACCACAGCAAAAAAGGGCTCAGATAGCCAAAGGAGTAGGGGCCAGCAGACGGTGAATACTAATGTACAAACCAATGTCTGAGCCAGAGTTAAGCGTTGGGAACGAAGGTAAGGTCGCAGTTGCCAGTAACTAGAGTGAGGTTTCAAGTGTCAATCGGGAGAATGATGGCTTCTGTTTTAACCTATCACTTACGGTTAGCTGATGGTGACAAGCACCCCATTGGCCTGAGATGGTTCAAACCATGGCTCAAACAGTTGGGAATGAAAAACCTTAGTTGGTGGGCATTGGTGGCTAGGCTTCGTTGGAAGTGGTTTGGGATTTGCCCAGCAATGCCCACCCTACAGACTTCCCAAAATGCGATTGACCGTTCGCGCAGCGTCGGGCAAAGCCCGTGCATGTCACGCTTCGCGATTGGCCGTAGGCCACGCTTCGCGAACGCACTACGTTCTCTGTGACCATGACCATTATTGTGATATGCTGATCATTGGTTGGTATTCAAAGTCAGAACTACTGTGGCCTTAAAAATAATAATTTTATCTGTCTTCGAGCTTCAAGCCCCAAAAAGCATTTCACTCTCAGGTAACTCAGGATGTGATTAAACCACTGCACAAGACCATAGAAGCATTTAACACCAGATAATATGGATTTCCCAGGTTTAATAAATTTGGGCGTTATCAATCATTTTTATTGCCCCAGTTCAAGACCAGTCCCATTCAAGGCAATCCGATTACGCAAAAGTTGATTGGGCTAGTTAACATAACTTGGAATAGCTCTATTCCCTTTGGTTTCAAAATAAAGCGATGCAGAGGTGCGACCCGTGGCGAATTTCATTCTTAATGCGGAAAACGCACCATTACGGTCTTGGGGGTTCCCCCCACTCGCTATTGCCGTGGTTTCCCCCACTCGCTATTGCATCAAGACAGGAAATCAGAGTTGTGTCTAGGTTCAGGGCACCAAAGAGGATATCAAATGCATGTGATCAGCTATCGACGTTTGCGGGAATTTAGTGAAAAACACGCTGATTGCCATGATGCTCTCGATAACTGGTATAAGATTGCCAATCAGGCTACTTGGTCTAACTTAGTTGAGGTACAATCAGTTTTTAGAAAAGCTGAAGCAGTAGGAAATTTTACAGTTTTTAATATTAAGGGGAATAAGTACCGCTTAATTGTAAGTATAGATTATGAAAAGCATTTAATTTACATCAAGTATATTCTGAATCACGCAGAATACGACTATAATAACTGGAAGAATGACCCTTACTTTTAATCAAAAGCCATACAAAAAACTGTTAATTAAATATCAACCTAAAATGATTAAAACAGAAGAAGAGAATGAAAAAGCTTTAGCTTTTGTAGAAGAGTTGATGCACCGACCTAAACGAACACCAGAAGAAGATGAAATTTATGAATTGCTGATTACATTAATTGAAAAATTTGAACAAGACTATTACTCACCAGGGATTAGATCTGAGCCTCAGTCTATGTTACTTTTTTTAATGGATCAAAAAGACATAAAACCAGCGGATTTAGTGGGAATTATTGGCTCTAAAAAAACCGTTGATGACATCGTTAATGGAAAGCGAGAAATTAGCAAATATCAAGCCAAAACCTTGGGAGTTTTTTTTCAAGTTGATTCCAGTTTGTTTATGTGAAAAGCGCTCACCAATTGCTAAAACTTCATTTCGATTCGATGTATAGAGTTTTCCATACTTATCAGGTACACAGGAGTTTTTAACTATTACCTATTCCCTGTTCCATAAAATCATAAAATTATCTAGCTCAGCCAATGGCTTTCCTTAAAAACCCATAGCTAGTAATGCTGGGCGGAAGTTAAAATTCAAAATTATTGCATACTTATTATATAAGTGTTTCGCTCTTTTTGAAAGGTATCTTTATTTCCGCCGTGCCTTACTAGGGGGTTGCTAAACTAAGGAATGATCTTAAGTAATGATATTAAGTATAGTTGGGTCAGTTACCGATTACTTATTACCCATTCCCCATTACCTATTACCTTAAGTCTCACTCAATACCCAATTCACTAAAGTACGAACTGGAAAGCCAGTCGCACCAGAATTATTACAACCATTTTCTTTATCAGTCCAAACTGTTCCAGCAATATCGATATGTACCCAAGGCGTTTCCTTAACAAATTGCTTCAAGAACAAGGCTGCCGTAATCGAACCAGCTGCACGGGGTCCAGTATTTTTGAAATCAGCAATTTGAGACTTTAATCCCTCAAAGTACTTCTCTTCCATGGGCATCTGCCATAATTTTTCACCAGCCGCTTCTGCCGCATCTTTAAACTGTTGCGCTATTGTTTCATCAGTGGTCCATAAACCAGCAATATCATTTCCCAATGCTACAACACAGGCACCAGTCAAGGTAGCTAAATCTGCGATCGCATCCACCTCTAATTTTTCCGCAAACACTAAAGCATCTGCTAGGGTTAGTCTTCCTTCGGCATCCGTATTATTGACCTCAATCGTCTTACCATTAGAAGCAGTAAGAATATCCCCTGGGTGCATGGCATGACCACTAATCATATTTTCCGTGGCCGCACTGATAAAGTGAACCTCGACATCCGGCTTCAACTGGCCAATTGCCTTAGCAGTCCCCAAGGTAGCCGCCGCCCCCCCCATATCCATTTTCATAGTCTCGATGCCACTACCAGCACCTTTAAGATTCAAGCCACCGGAGTCAAAGGTTAAGCCCTTACCCACAATCGCTAATTTGCGTTTTGGAGTACCATCAGGTTTATAGGTCATATGAATAAACTTGGGAGGCAGATCTGAGGCTTTGGCAACCCCAAGAAAAGCACCCATTCCCAATTCTTCACAGGCTTCCCTGTCCAAGATTTCCAGGGAAAAACCATACTCTGATGCCAGTTCCTCTGCTGTCTGAGCCAAACTAATTGGTGTCACCTCATTAGCTGGTGCTGCCACCAACTCTCGTGCCAAAATTACTCCTTCACAGATTTTCTGAGCCTGATCAATCCCTGCTTCTTGCCCAGCCAATCCCAGTAAATCAATCTGTTCGAGCTTTGCGCCCTTATCCTCGGATTCTGACTTAAAGCGATTGTCTTGGTGTAGTGCCAGGATTATCCCCTCAGTGATCACTTGTGCCGTTGCTGTCGGGTCATCATTAACCACGGGTAGGCTAATTCCAAGAGTTGTAATCTTTTGCTGTTTCGCAGTCCGCGCAATTGTGGCACTCCCACGGCGCAGTGTATCTAAGGTCAGGTCATCTGGTTTACCCAATCCTACCAGGATAATTTTACGGATTGGGCTACTGGATCCCACACGGGTGACAGCAGAACTATTAGCGCTACCCTTAAATTCTGTTTCCTCGATCAATTCTGTAATCGTACCAGCCAGTTTCTGATCCAACTCGGCTAAATCACCAGTCAGGTCTACAGCATCCTCAAATAATCCAATGGCTAGAGCATCACCAGTCCAGTCTAACCGTGGTGTATCGGTTCCTCGAATTTCCATATTTTTCTCTGTCTAGGTAGTTACAATGAATAGTTTTGAAACCAATACCATAACAGATATCGACTGGTGATGGGGTGAGGGCAAACCCATCTTGTTGGGTAACCGGGGATAGTTTTCAATAAATGCTGGCTTATTGTGCTTGTTGACCATGTAGTTTCGACATATATAGTAGTTCTCATACTCATCAGCGACATTGCTTATCCCTTTAAAGCAAAATGCAAAAGGCAAAATGCAAAAGGCAATAGTAAAGAAAAATTTTTAATCATTATCAAAAAAAAATGTGCATCATAACTGCGATAAACGCTATAGTATTTTTTTTAGTTAGGATTGCTATTTATTCCGGATAACACCAGCCTATATTGGTACTAATTATTAGTAGAGTAGCCTGAATTAAAATTGCCCTTTGGCATATTTAATGAACAAATACTCAACTAACTTTGACTCCAATAATCGCTCATCAAAGTAAGAGTCTCAAAAAGTAAGGTGTGTTTACTGAATATGTTTTTCCACTTTGGTAAGCCATTCCAATTATATCTAGAGGTAAAATTATGTCCGGATGGTATAAATTCACAAAAGAGCTCGCAGGACACGCGAGTAAACTACGACCATACGCACTGAAAGACGACAGTCTAATTGATGTATATAACGCTTTTTGTACCCTTCTTGATTATTATAATAACAAACTAAAGGAAGAAAAACCGATTCCGGGTAAATCTGGTCCAATTACACGAACTTGGAAACCAATCAATAAGTCCTGAATGTAAACAGACCACTAAGGCTTGTAAGTTGTGTCTTCTACAAGCTGAGCCATTTTGTTTTTGACGTAGTCAATCGTCTCGAAACCCAGGGTGTCTACTTCCTGATCAAGCTCCTCAGACATTCGCTTTTCAATAAATATAAGTGCCTTGTTATAGGGAATAGTATTACCACCTAATGTTTTATAGAATTGAGGGTTAACTAGAAGAGGTACTGAATGTCTATCATTAATGATGTTTTGGCATAAAAGCTCTAAAAGTTTAGCTAAATCATTTCTAAAATCCTTGATATTTTTGCGAGTAACACCAAAGGATAAACAGTCCTTTAACTTTATTTCTTGAGTCCATTTATTAATACTTTGACTGACCCATTCTGCTGCTACTTTTTTTTGATGAGACGCAGATGGAGAATAAAGTTTTTCAAAACTTTGGCTCATTCCTTTCAGTATTTCTAAAACACGCTCAGAAAAACTGCTTTCTTCATTGCTGTCTTCTATTACTGATATAGCTTTTTCAATAAAATGCTTTAGTTGGTATATTTCTTTATTTTTAGTATTTAAATAACTTTTTATTTTATCAACTTCCCTATTTTTTTCGGCAATTTTTTTATTATTTATTTCATTGTACCAAACCATCCAGAGATAAAAACCTATAAGAACTACACCTACTAAGACTAAGATCAGAATTGGTTTCTGGGTATTGTCAGTTTTAATCTCTCCGTTTATGATATTGAATTCTATTCCGACACCTATTAGAATAAATACTGCCCCTAAAGCAAGAGAAAGAAATTGAGTAAATAAGGCTGGTTTTTCTACTAATCCGTTGAATAATTTCAATAAATCCTTCATTGCTACAAAATTTTAGAAGAGAATAATTATCTAGACATCTCGTTCACTTTGTTAATGGGTAAGGTGTGCATCTCATTTTTGCTGTTTGGCCCAGTGGTGCGTTACGGGGTGACGCTGCTGGCGAAATATAAGTTAACATCCAAAACACTTATTCTGCCGTTGATTACGTTACAAAACTATAAAAGGTTTTGCGACCATTACACGGAATATCAATGCTTTCAGCGTGTTAAGAAATGTTTCGCCAATAGCATTCCACCCTAAAGCACCCTACGCAACATTTTCAAATATGAGATGCACCCATGCGTAAGTTCTATTATTAATTAATAAATTTTTTGATATAGACTGTAGACTATAGCAATCCTATTTGAGTTGTGACAGGCGAGAAGCTTTAAACCCAGGTATAACAAGGATTTCATTTTTGAAAATTGCCACAACCTATTTAGGATCGCTATATAATAACTTTAATTCCTTCTAGAACGCTCGTCAAGTAATAGAAGTTGATCAAATAACCAATAAGTGGCTCAAGTCAGTCAATCAATCAACTACTTACTCTATATAGTTCGATTCCCTAATCACCCCATCCCCCGATCATCAATAAATTTACTTAAGCGATGCTTGATTGTAGAGCCAATTGAGGAATATTTCCCCCAGGACTTACGCGGTTAAGTGTCTTTCGCCCCCCTAGCCCCCCAATTCTGGGTAGTAATGATGTCAAATTCCCCCATAATTGGGGGATTTAGGGGGCAAATGCGTAAGTCCTGTCCCCTTAATTGCTGATTTCTGGCTTCCATCCTATGCCTCTGCTCGACCCCAACCGTTCTTACAGCTTCAGTGAAATAGCCAAACTCAAAACTCCCACGGATGAAATCTTGGCAGAATATGGCTATTCACTAGAACGTAGCTTATTAAATTTGCGGCAATATCAGGGTGAGTTAGATCGATTGCAAGAGCGCCAATCACGCCTCGAAGAAATTTTACCTTACCTGGACCTCACCAACGAACAATCCCGGCGGGAGATGTTAATTGCACCTGTGATGGCAGATTTAATTCACTACACACGGGCGCAATTGCGAATTGAGTATTCAATTAAGGTCAGCAATCAGCTTCAAGGCGCGTTGGACTATTTGCTCAGGACAACGACTAATCTGTTAGTAGTTGAGGCAAAACAAGAGGATCTTACCAATGGTTTCACTCAGATGGCAGTGGAACTGATCGCTCTCGATCAGTGGGAGAAATGCCCATCGGTTGAGCAACAGCCACAGCTATTTGGAGCTGTTTCAACTGGAACAATCTGGCAGTTTGGTATTCTGCACCGTCAAGATAAATTAATCACCCAACAATTGACTCTCTACCGGGTACCAACTGATTTAGAACCCTTAACCAGAATTCTGATCGCAGCACTCTCTAGCAGTAATTGAGTAAGAGAGCCACTGCTCTATTGTTGAGCAACTTGAGGAATATTTCCCCTTAAACCAGTCATCAACTTCAAAGCATAAATCTTCATGGGACGAATCCGGCGCAGCATCCATAACCCGAGACGGCGTATCCCCACTATTGGTAACCAGTTGTTGGAAAACATCCGATCTAGGGTATCGGTAAACCCTAAGATGACCAGATTCTCTTGCTTGCGCCAGTTTTCATAGCGCTTAAGGACCTCGATCGCTCCAATATCTTTCCCTGCTTGGTGTGCTTCAGTCAAGACTTGGGCAAGGGCAGCAGCATCGCGAATCCCAAGGTTTAGTCCTTGACCACCGACAGGATGGCAGCAATGGGCAGCATCACCAATCAGTGCTAATCGTGACTGAATATAGCGATCGCTCTGCATCAATTGCACTGGAAACAAATAGCGATCGCATTCCAATTCCAAGCGACCCAAAAGACCACCAGTGTAGTATTCCAGCTTAGCGAGAAACTGATCTTCGTCTAGTTCTTTTAAAGCTTTGGCTTCAGCATGGGGTGCTGTCCACACCACCTGGCAGCGATTCTCTGATAAGGGCAGCACCCCCATCGGACCACTAGGCCAGAACCGTTCAAAAGCCGTATTATTATGGGGCTTTTCGGTTTTAATCCGGGCAGTGACACAAGATTGCCAGTATTTCCAGCCACGAGTCGTAATCCTAGCCTTAGTCCGAATTTGCGATCGCGCTCCATCAGCCGCCACCACTAGCCTTGTCCTGATTCGATGCTGAGTATCACCCTCCTTGACAGTAATCTCCACCCCAGACTCCTGATAGTCTACATCCACTACTTCTGCTGGACACAGCCAGTCAACATTGGGGCAATCTGTCAAAAATTCCTGCAACGAAGTTAGAACCGGACGGTGTTCTCCCACATACCCTAGGGCGTTGGTACCTAAATCTGAAGGGGAAAAATGCACCACACCGGAATGGTTAGCATCGGAAAGCTTGATCTGCCGAAATGTGCTAATCTGCGGCAGGATTTTATCCCAAACCCCAATACCTGCAAAAATACGCCCTGAGAGGATAGACAAAGCATAGGCTTGTATCCTGGCAGCTGCCACTGACTTCGGTTTTGCTTCTATGAGTAATACGCTCAACCCAGAATGTTTCAACGCACAGGCCAGGGTAGAACCAGTAATGCCACCACCCACAATGGCTAGGTCGTAATCAAAACTTTGATGGGTTGCTGAGGTAGTTTGAATCAGCAGTTCCAGCGCCATAACTATAGTAGTAAGTGTCTCGGTAAATAGTAATATATACTCTTTTTTATTGTGACGCTTTTAGATCAACCCATCAACTGATCCAATTTTGCTCAACCTGGAAACACACGACTTAACTCTAGGCACAAATCTCCAAGACCAGGAATGGTAACCGTTTCATTGGGCAACACCACCCGTTTGACCCGATAGCCGAAATTTCTTTGAGTATCTTGATAGGGCTGAGTATAGCACTCTAGTTGACCAGCCACCAGGTTAACAATCCAGTAATCCTGAACTTGGTTTTCTGAATATAAAGATAGCTTTACGGTCTGGTCATACTCCAGGGTTGAATCTGACACCTCAATAACCAGCAATATATCCTTTGGATAAGGGTGATTTGGCAAGTAGTCATCTGCCTGACCCCATGCGATCGCAACATCCGGTTCCGGTTCACTGTCGTTGGATAGGATGATTGGTTCCTGTCCCCTTACTACCCCACGGTCGCCTACTAGTCTGTCCAACTCTCGCCATAACTTAGTGTTGCAAACCGAGTGGGAGGTACCCTTCGCCACCATTTGTATTAACTCTCCCCGAATCAACTCCACCCGGTCATCTTCTGTTAGAAAACCATTATCAATCAAGCGATGATAGTCAGCTAGGCTAAAGCGCTTAGTTTTGATCAGGGTCATGATAACTTAACTTTAAAAACACAGCTTAATTGTATGAGGAGTTATTCTTTTCCAATTTATCAACCCATGCCTCTAGTGCCTTGATTTTTTCAGTCCAAGTTATGGTTTAACTCACCCCAATATCAATTAATTCAATATTCCCTATTTTATCATAAAATAGGCTTTAATTTTCAGCTTCTGGTAACCAATCCTGATCTAAGGCCAATCCAAGAGAATAGGGGCAAGCCTCTGGGAAAACCGAAACAGGCATTCCGGTTTGCTGGGCTGCCTTACGGCGAGCCCGCTGATAGCTTTGTTCCAGCTGCTGGGCTGGATAGCTCCTGAGACTGGGACTATCTTCAATAGCTAGCTCAATCTGAGTCCGAGCGTCAGTAATCGAATCCAGCCAGCTATCCGAGCGACGCTGATGCTGGTATTGCCACTTGAGCAAATGTAACAGCAGGCGAATCAATTGGCTAGTAATTCCCCGCCTTTCACTCTTGCCCAAGTCTTCAACCTCCTCAATCAGATTTTCTAAGTCAATCTCTTGCCAACGACCTTCTCGCAACAGCTGTGCTGTTTGTTGTGTCCAGGAATGAAAGTCTTTTGTGTATGATTTTTCCACAACTGTCTCTCCCTTTATATACCCAATTTATCTCTTAATTTATTAACTCTTGCCTCTTGCCTCTTGCCTCTTGCCTCTTGCCTCTTGCCTCTTACCTCTTGCCTCTTACCTCTTACCTCTTGCCTCTTGCCTCTTACCTCTTGCTAGCTTGCCTATTGCTAGCTTGCCTATTGCTAGCTTGCCTCTTGCCTCTTGCCTCTTGCCTCTTGCCTTTCCTTAATCCAATCTATTTTGATTTGGGTTTAATGCCATGACAAATAGTGCGATCGCTTTCATCGATTTCAGCATTGTGCTTGAGATAATCCCCTACCCAATTACAAGCCCGACCCAGAAGGTCATTGAAATCTAAACTTATATCCATATCCCACATAATCACATTGCCATTGGAGTCAGATGAAGCCAGGATTTTGCCATCGGGACTGAAACTGAGGCTAAAAACCCCATCATTATGTCCAATCAGAGTTTCAATTTCTTGCCCCTTCAAATTCCAGAGTTTAACCGTTTTGTCACCACTAGCCGAAGCAATCATCTTGCCATCTGGGCTGAAACTAACGCTAAACACCTTACCCTGATGCCCTTTGAGAGTTCGGATTTCTTTACCGTCTCTACTCCAAAGTTTAACCGTTTCGTCCTCACTACCAGAGACAAGCATCTGACTGTCGGGACTAAAACTGACACTCCAGATCACATCATCATGACCTTTGAGGATAGTAGGAGTTAAGCAAAAAGGCAAAAAATTTATGTTATGGTCTGATCCAACTGCTGGTTTTAAGTTTGCTGGTTTTAAGTTTGCTGGTTTTAATTCACCATTACATAAATTTTCGCGACTCCAAAGCTTAATAGTATTATCATCACTACCAGCAGCAATCATCAGACCATCGGGACTAAAATTAACACTTCTAATCGCAGCCCTAAGCTTTTTAAACCTTTGGGGTTCTGTTCCTTTAAAACTCCAAAGCTTAACAGCTTGATCCCAACTGCCAGATACAATCGTCTGACTGTCAGGGCTGAAACTAACGCTAAAGACTCCAGCCTTATGCCCCTGGAGTGTTTGGATTTTTTTACCATCCTTACTCCAAAGTCTAACCTTACTATCCCGGCTAGCCGTAGCAATAGTTTTGCCATCCGGGCTAAAACTCACACTAAACACTACATCTCTGTGGTTTTCTAGAACGTTTGGAGTCAAACAAAAATCCAGTAGATTGATAGTTTTACTAGACCTTATTTCCCCTAATCCTTGCTTGCTACAGGTATAATCTAAATGCCATAGTTTAGCAGTTTTATCTTCACTAGCACTAGCCAAAGTTTTGCCATCTGGGCTGAAACTAACACTCCAGACTAAACTCTTATGACCCTTGAAGGTGCGAGGTGTTTTGGCATCTAAGCGCCAGAGTTTAATGGTTTTATCTTCACTAGCACTAGCCAGAGTCTTGCCATCTGGACTAAAGCTAAGGTCATAAGCCCCAGCCTGATGCCCTCGGAAGGTTTGGAGTTCCGAGCCATCAAGGCTCCAGAGTTTAACGGTTTTATCCCGACTAGCAGAGGCGAGGGTTTTGCCATCCGGGCTGAACCTGACGCTTCTGACTCCAGCTAATTTCTTTGGAAAAGTCTTCAGTTTCCGACCATCAAGGCTCCAGAGTTTGATAGTCTTATCCTCACTAGCAGAAGCAATCATCTTGCCTTGGGGTGAGAAACTGACGCTATAAACCTCAGCCTTATGCCCCTTGAACGTTGCCATACTTCTGCCGTCCAGGTGCCAGAGTTTGATAGTATTGTTACTTCCAGCAGAAGCCAGAATTTTGCCATCCGGACTAAAGCTGATGCTGCGATATCCAGCCGCAATCCCCTCAAAAGTTTGGAGTTGCTTGCCATTGAGGCTCCACAGCTTGACAGTATTATCGTTACTAGCCGTAGCCAGCATCCTGCCGTCCGGACTAAAACTCACGCTCCGCACTCCACGCTGATGTCCTTTAAAGGTTTGGAGGTTTTTCCCGTCTAAGCTCCACAGTTTGACCGTCTTATCCTGACTAGCTGTAGCAATAGTCTTGCCATCTGGGCTGAAACTCACATTCCAAACGGTACCGTCATGTCCCTTCAAGGTTTGGAGTGCCTGACCGTTGCGGCTCCACAGTTTGACAGTATGGTCTTTACTAGCAGAAGCAATCAGATTACCGTCAGGGCTAAAACTAACACTAGTAACCCAACTGTTATGGCCTACCAAACGGTTGTATTCTCTAACCCAAGACACTGCTCCGTGCAATGCTGTCCTAACCAGACTCTCAGTTTCAGGTTTTACACTGCGTCTCTGTTTTTGCAGTTGCCGTGCAGCCCTGATTGCTTCGATCAGGGCATCAAATTCCTGATGTGATTTTCTCAGAGCCAGTGAATATCGACTCAGAGCATTAATGTGACCTTCGCTAACTGTTTCTGCTCGTTTCCATTGCATGAAAGCAACCAAGCCAAAGCCAACAGCTGCTGCAAATGCTGTACTCATCAAAGTAAGGGACAACCGTAAGATGACTAATCGACGCTTTTCCCGTTTTCTCAAAATCGATATGGCATCCCGACTTTTAGCAATATATTCCTTGTGTAAAGGTGTCGCAGTCGGCTGTTTATCATTGGTCTCGGCATCAAGCAACCATTGTTGGGCAATAGAAAATTCGCTGCCACGCAACAGCAAATCTGTATCTTGGTTAGACTGCTGCCATTCCCTAGCTCGCTGCAACCATTTGGTGTGACTGCGCACATGCTCTCGGTCAGTATCAAGGGTTCTGACCAATTCACTGAAATTGGGATAAAAATCTCCACCATGCCGGTTGAAATCAATCCACTGGATGCTAGCTAATCCAGGATGTAGCATTTTTGCTGGTACCTGTGTAGAAAGCACAGTCACAAACCGTTTATTTAATGTCTGAGCATAGTCTACCTCCCCAGCACAGTAGGGTGAATTTACCGAAGCAGGGGAAATAATAAATAAGAAATTATCAGACTGTTCAATTCCACGATAGATTTCCTCCTGAAAATCACTGCCCGGAGGAATACTTTCTTGGTCAAACCAAGTCGTTTTACCCTGTAACTGCAATGCCTCATTTAACTTCCTAGCCAAATCTGAATCAGTACGAGAATAAGAAATAAAAACGTCTAGATAAGATTCCGTTTGTTGATTCGTGCTAGCAGCAATAAATTCTTCATGTAATCCTAGTGGTGGATGTTCCAGGCGTTGCCGATTTACGTTCAGCCAGTTTTCGTAATAGTTTAAATTGTGACCCCGCAATAAAATGCTATAATTGCGGTTTTGGGTCAGCCATTTTAACGCTTTGACTAACAAAAGCTTATGCTCTTCGTAATAGAGAGCATCTTGATTTAATTCTTTTAATAATTGAGCAGCCATGAAGCGGTAGTTTGCTTCATGGTTAGACTTAGTAAAATCTAGGAATTGTAATGAGCTAATTTTTGGTGGTATTTGGTCGATATCCGTGTCTTGAATTAGTAGGGATATAATCCGTTTATTGTGAGCAAAAGCGTGTTCAAGCTCTTGGTGACAGTATTTTGATTGAATCGAATTGGGTGAAATTAAGTAAATGAGATTATCAGCTTCCTCGATTCCTTGGTTGATTGCCGCTTGGAAGTCTATACCGGTTTTAATATCCGTTTCAGGTTTCCAGATTGTAATTCCTTCCCGCATCAGGGTTTTGGCAATTTTATCCTTTATATCTTGATCTTTATCAGAATAAGAGATAAAGACTTGGGTCATTAAATTATTGGCATTTTTGGTGCTTTCACAAATAAACTCACAATGTAAATCCGTTGGCATACAAGGGGGCTGCTCTTTTTTAAACCGTACCTTTAACCAAGATTCAGCTTGAATTCGTTCTGATTGGATTAACAGGTGGTTAGTTTGTTGTTGATTTCTGTCCCACTCCAGAGCTTTAACTAAAAACCGAGTATGCTGTTCTACATAATCAGCATGCTTACGGATAGAATTAATTAATTGTTTAAAGGACGCTTCAAAATCATTGATTTCCTCTTGGAAATCGATCCAGTTCAGTTTACGAATAATTGTAGGAATTTTGTCACGAGGAGATTTAACATGGACTAAAGGAATAATGCGTTTATTGTATTTAATAGCTAGTTCAATTTCTTTGAGGCAGTATTTTGAATTAACGGCATGGGGGGAAATGATAAAAATGAAGTTATGAGTTCTCTCAATGCCATTATCAATCTGATGCTGCCAATCTACAGCAGGCGGAATGTCCTTCTGGTCAAACCAGACCGTTAAGCCAAATTGTGTTAATCTAGCTTCAAGTTTAGTAGCAAAGGCTTTGCTGTCAGCACGTCCGTAGGAGATAAAGGCATCGAAAAATGTAGTCATTTGTCCAGGGGTCTAAGTGAGGAGATATACTTAACACTACACTTGTAACACCCTGGATTTCGTAAATCGAGCAAGCTTGAAGAATTGTGAGAGCGATGCAGAGGTGCGCTTTGCATCAAGACAAGGAAATAAGGGCAACGGATGGGTAACGGATGGGTAACGGATGGGTAACGAATGGTTAACAGGTGAACAATGATCAGGATTTAGGTCTCACCTCTGGTGCTATGCCCATAGCCTCAATGCTCACCACAAGAAAGCCAGTCTGTCAAGCACGTAAATAATATTATAAATGATCTCATTTAGTATCCACTTTCTGAGACGGAGACGGGTTTTTTCCCTTATCCTCCGACTGCTCGGTTTCACCATAGAGTTCTGCTAGTGCATCATTCATCTCTTGCACCCAACCTACATTTTCGCTTTGGATGGTTCTCTCTGTACTGATCACCAATAACTCAAATTTCTCCGATTTTTCCTGGTCTGAGAGACCATGCCACCAAGTGCTTATATCGTACAAATCATCAGCTGCTTGGTTGTAGGCAATCAGCGTTGTCTCAACCCGTTTCAATTCCAGGAAACTAGAAAATGCCGCAGCTAAGGCTGTAGTGACCGCCACCGAGGTGTCTTGACCCAGCGCCACCAGAAATGAACCCACACCGCCCAAGATATATACCCCCCACTGGTAGCCATGCAATTGTATGTCAAGTTTCCTAGTTCGCTTTCGGTACCACTTAAACTGGTCTTCCACTCGCCAGACTAGGTAGTTTTCGGGAGTTAGGTCAGAAAAATTATCGTCTTGATGATGCTGTTGAGCTTCCTGACGTTTCTTGTCCTTGCTTAAGGATGAGCGTTTTCTTCGGGAAACTTCCCCCTCGTAGGGGCTAAAACTAGTGTGGTGAACTGTAGTTCCCTTTAGCCTTTGACTAATCACCTTGACCTTGCGTGCCAGCTTAGCATCCCGGGACGTGTTATCACTGTATTCCCCAACTTGGGCACGGTAACAGTAAATTTCCCGTTTAATTGCCTCGGCACTACCCCGTAACAGAATCCAATTGCCACCTTTGTCGAACTTAACTGCACCTGCTAGTAGTACACTTAGAGCAATGGGCACTAGTAGAAGAACGTAGTGAATCACTTTGACCGTCTGGTGTGACTCACCAAGGACGTCTACCAACTCTGAGTGGAGCACAGCTAGCAAAGTAGCCAACACACTCAATACCAGAATTCCTATCCGCAGCAGAAAGAAACGTTTCTGAGCCGCTGTAGCATTTTTGCTATAGGTACGCTGACGTTCCCAAGCACGTTTGAGGGTTGGGTTTGGCCCAGGGGAGTATGTAGGCTCAACTTCTGACGTCATGACAGTCTATGTGTAGTCTATGTACTTTTTACTGTGTACATTGACTGTCTCGTCAGTCCCTCCATGATGATTTTAGTCAAGTCACTGAATGGTTGTGAGAGGTCGTAACAGGTCAAATGATTTTGTTGCAAGTGATTTGGTTGTAATAGTTCCGTAACAGATTCTCGTGCTTCTTGTTCTGGATACCGTACTGCCATCGTAATTTCATCTGCCAACCGACCACTGCCCCCAAGAACTACCAATGGTCGTCCAGCTTTCTTGTTTTCAAATAAATCTAGCAAGGTAATCGCCCCACCGTTAGCTATTACTGTCACTGATGGCTTTTCGTCTGCCAGGGTAGTAGCTATACGAGCCAACCAGGGGGATTCATCACCCCAGGTAGATCCAGGAATCAGCACAAAATGAGTATGATTTGGCTCCAGTGATGCTTGACCAGAAGATGAGGGGGGTGCATCAGGAAGCGCAATCTTGCCCACTGGGGCAATACCTACTAAGGGAAAGGTGCCAGCAATCTCAGCACGAGCTTGCCCCATCATCTGCATCACCCCAGTATCGGTACCGCCATCCACCACACAGGCTCCAAGGGTTTCAGCAATAGGAGCTAGTACATTGACAAACAACAAGCGCAAACGAGCCATACTCTGATCACTCATCTTACTTGCCCCCCCGACTACCACTAAAACCGGACGGGAGCCGTGAAGACCGATTTGGTTCAGGGCAGCAGACAAGTCCACAGGATGATCCACTTGAATCGCACAAGCCGTTTGCCCATTCTTGAACGTGAGTTTGAGAGGCTGGTTATTTAAGAACTGCTTGAAGATGAGATGGTTTGGCTTGTATCCATCCTGGGACAAAGCACCGGACTTAGCTAAAACCCTCCTCTTGCGCAATCGGGGGGGAGCGATGCCTGCGCATCTAGCCATTAAGACCTTTTGGTGATCTGTTCGCTTTTGCTTTGTCTTGGCAGATAGAAACATTTAAAATCACCTATAGTGGTTTATAATATTCTATCTGCTAGATCATGCTGAGGGACATCAGCTGATCAGACATCTCGAAATTGGCGGTAACATTTTGTACATCCTCCAAGTCTTCCAGAGCATCCATTAATTTTAAAAGCGTCCGCGCCAGATCTGGGTCAGTCACTTCCACCGTATTACTAGGAATCCAGCGCAACTGCGCCTCACTGACCTCAAAGCCCTGATTTTTCAAGATTTGACTCAGGTTTTCCAGGTTGCTAACTTCTGTAAATACCTCAGCCGTTACACCTTCAGAATCTTCGTTCAACTCATAAGTTTGAGCTCCCCCTTCAAGGGATGCTTCAAACAAATGGTCCTCTGTGATATCACCCGTAAGCGTAACGACACCCTTTTGCTCAAACATCCAGCTAACGCAGCCTGTTTCACCCAGATTACCACCATTCTTAGTGAATACTGAACGCAGGTCAGCTGCTGTCCGATTCCGATTATCAGTAAAAGCTTCTATCAAGATAGCAACGCCTCCTGGACCATAACCCTCATAGCGAATCTCTTCAAGATTGTCACTCTCATTGCCTAGGGTACCGGCTCCTTTTGCGATCGCTCTTTCAATGTTCTCATTGGGAATCCCTGCTGCCTTAGCCTTTTCCACCGCTTGCCGCAGCTGAAAATTACCCTCCGGATCCGGGATGCCATTGCGAGCAGCTACTATAATCTCCCGAGATATTTTAGCAAAGGTCTTACCTTTAACTGCGTCCACCCTCGCTTTCTGACGCTTAATATTTGCCCATTTACTATGTCCTGCCATAACGGTTAAGTTAATTACTACCCAAGTTACAAAATACCTCCACTTCTTGGTTTAAGCATATAACCTACCCAAGTCATCTCCTAAAATAGACTATTCTCTCTCCTAGGATAGCTACCAACTGAAGGAAAGAAAGTCCATGGTAAATGCTATATCCTAAATGGTTTTTGGTCAAGGGATTAGCCCTTTGGAGATTAGGGGTAGCATTACTTGCACTGTAGTTTGTTCTCCTAGTGTACTATCTATTCTTAATTTACCACCGTGTAACTCAGCTAGACGTTTAGCAATCAGCAGCCCCAACCCTGAGCCTTGTTGTTCGTAAAAGTTACCTTTACATTGTAAGTCAGCTTTCAATTCGGCCATTTCAGCTTCAGATATCCCTTGCCCCTTGTCGTGGACTGACAAGATCAAGGTATTATTTTCTGAATAGCTATTTCCCCAAACAGGTGTTCCCTCTTGTGATAATTTAAAGGCATTATTAATTAACTCTTCCAACATTTTATTAAGTCGGTTTGGCGACCTAGCAATAGTAGCCTCTTCCCAATCTAATTGCAAATCCGCAACCCGTCCTGTTTTTTGAGCAATATTCTGAATCAAATTAGCCAGAACCGGATTAGGTAATTTACTGGTAGTCTTTCGCAGATTTTATTATTTTTTGGAATCTGTAGCGTTCATTTCAAGCTCTGCATAAAGTCAAAAGTTCTGAATTAACCTTAATAACCGTTCAGCAGACTGATGGATATCTTCTGCCATAGTCTTAATTTGATATCGTTCCAAACTCTACCATTTCTCCATGATTAGTTTGGAAATATCCAGAATCCGATTTAGGGGTTTATCCATTTCATAGAGCAAAGACAGTTTAATATGGCTGCGCAAATCATCCAGTTTTTTATCTTTTTGCAACTCAAGGGCAGCTTGCTTTTACAATCGAGTAGTAATTGCTCCTAGTAGTTCTACTCTAGTAAATGGCTTGGTCAGATAATCATCTGCTCCTAATTCCATTCCTTGGCGCTGATCAGTTTTTTCAGCTCTAGCTGTGAGAAACATAAAAGGAATGGTTGCCGTAGCAGGATGTTTGCGCAACGCATGCAATACCTTATAGCCATCAATTTTTGGCATTATAACATCTTAAATAATAAATTTAGCGTTTATAATGGTCTAACTCGATACTAATCCGACCATTCCTACCAGCAATCTCCTCAAAATATTTAGCTTCCAGTAACTCCAGTATATTTTCTCGTACTGAAGGTTCATCTTCAATTAACATAATTTTTGTTCTTACCATTTTTTTGCGCTTTGTGAAACTAATCTAATTGACTTGAGGTAGTGGGAAGCCAATACCGCTATTGAGTAAACGTTTAAATTCCGACGCTGGTAAAGCCCTACTAATCAAATGACCCTGAACTCGATCACATTTATGAGAATAAATAAAATCCAATTCTTCTTGAGTTTCTACTCCTTCAGCAATCAGTTGTAGATTTAAACTTTTTGCCATTTGTATAATAGCCTTAGTAATAGCAGCCTGGTTAGGTTTCTGCACAATATTACGGACAAAGCACTGAT
Source organism: Moorena sp. SIO3A2 (assembly GCF_010672265.1). NCBI lineage: Bacteria > Bacillati > Cyanobacteriota > Cyanophyceae > Coleofasciculales > Coleofasciculaceae > Moorena > Moorena sp. SIO3A2. Next base: position 214,560 of record NZ_JAAHHC010000002.1, on the reverse strand, counting down.
CAATTTTGAGAACGTCAAAGGGAAATTGTTGTAAATAGCTTAATGAAGAATATCCGGTACCAAAATCATCAATTGCAATTTCTAAGCCTAGGTTTTTTAGATCATTTAACTGACGAATAGCCGTCTCAGTGTTTTTTACTAGTATACTTTCAGTTAGTTCTAGTTCTAGAGTTCGATAGGTTAACTCAGTTGACTGCAAAATCTTGACTAAATTATGGTAAAATTCCGGTTTATTAAATTGACGACCTGATATATTTACTGCTATACGAAAAGAGGTATATCCATCATTTTGCCAGACTTTAGCTTGCTGACAAGCCTGCTGTAATATCCATTCTCCAATGGATAGAATTAGACCCGTTTCTTCCGCAATCGGAATAAATTTTGCTGGTGGAATCAAACCAAGTTCTGGATGATGCCAACGTAATAGAGCTTCAGCACCAACAATTTTTCCTGTCTCGAGACTGATTTGGGGTTGATAGTAAACCTGGAATTCTTCCCGTTCCAAAGCATAGCGTAAGCTACTCTGCAAGGTAAGATGATTTGAAGAATTGACATTCAAGGCACTGGTGTAAAACTGATATTGATCACCACCGTGACGCTTTGCCTGAAGCATCGCCTGGTTGGCATGATTGAGTAATTGTTCAACGTCTTCACCATCACGGGGATAAATTGCAATACCAATACTGGCGGTTATAAAAACTTCTTGATCATCCAGAACGATGGTTTGATAGAGGCTCTCAAGAATGCTTTTGACAACATTTATGACATCTTTTTTGTGTTGAGCTGTGGCTATAATAACGGCAAATTTATCGCCATTTAAACGAGCAACTGTACCCTGAATATCCACACAATTAGTGAGGCTTTCAGCCACAAATTTTAGTAAGTAATCTCCCCAAAAATGACCCAGATTATTGTTAACTTGATTAAACCGATCTAAACCCAAACACAGAAAGGTAACCAGTTTTTGATTATCGTCGATGTGTTGTTTTACTTGCTTAAACCGTTCTCGCAACGACAGGCGATTAGGTAGGTTTGTCAAGCTGTCATGGTGGATCAAGTAATTGAGTTTATTTTTAGCTTCCTGAAGTTCAGTATTGTAATGCTTATGAACAGCAGCTTTTTTTTTGAGTCTACTGGCAATTGACCCTAGGAGCTCTGCTCTGGTAAAGGGTTTGGTAATATAGTCGTCTGCCCCTAGTTCCATACCCTGACGAAAATCATTTTTAGCCGCCTTTGCGGTTAAAAAAATAAAGGGAACTGTTGCCATCATTGAGTCTTGACGCAGGGATGTTAAGACACTGTAACCGTCCATTTCCGGCATCATGACATCACAGATAATTAAATCTGGGATAGTTCCTTTAGCTAAATTAACACCAACACGACCATTTTCTGCTCCAATGACATCAAACCCTTCAGCGTCCAGGAGTTCTATAATGTTTTCCCGGACAAACTCTTCATCTTCAATAACTAATATTTTTCTCATCATTAATTTGATAGCACGTAATATATTGGCAGGGTTACAGTAAACGTTGTACCGACAGTTACCTCACTTTCTAGATCAATTTGACCTTGGTAGATATCGAGACACTTTTTGACAATTGCCAGTCCTAAGCCAGTGCCGGTAATTGTACCGACATTCGTACCTCGATAGAAGGTCTCAAAGAGTAGTCCTTGGTCTTCTTCAGGAATACCAATACCTTGATCGCTGATTTTAAAGATAGCCTGATTGGCAGAGCAAGTGAGTTTAATCTCAACCGTGCTACCTTTGGGAGAATACTTCAGTGCATTACTCAGCAAATTCTCCAAAATTTGCCTAAGCAATTTTTCATCCATATACGGTCGGGCGGATGAGAACGAACTAGCCGCATTATTTCTTCCATGATTACTACCTAATTTATTTTCAAACTTTTCTAAGCTATAAGTAAATTTTATTGTGTGATAATTTCGGTCATTAAGCTGGATTTGATAAATTAAATCGGTGCAAAAACTTTCCAAGTCTATCGGGGTTAATTTTAACTCTATTTTACCAGATTCTACCTTGCCAATCAGCAATATATCATTCAAAAGTCTGGTCATATGTTGAACCATGTTTTGAATGCGATGTAGGTGATTATTTATTTTATATTCTGACCATTTTGTTCCGTAATGTTCCAGTAACTCTGCTGATGAATAAATCGTGGTTAGAGGGGTACGAAATTCGTGAGATGTCATGGTAATAAACCGGGATTTTAGCTCCCCAAGTTGTTTCTCTTTAGCCAGTGCATTTATAATTTCTACTTCCGTTTCTTTCCGTTTAGTGATATCTCTATCAACCCCTCGATAACCACAAAACTTGCCAATACGATCAAAAATTGGTACACCACTGGTTTCCAGAACCACTAACTGACGATTTTTGTGAATTCTGGTATTTTCCAAGTTGCTAAAGGGGTGTTTTAAAACGGTAAAGGAAGCCAAAATTTCCATCACACGTTTTGCCTCTTCCTGTGACATTAAGTCAAAGGGAGTTTTGCCAACTACTTCTGATGGTTCATAACCGAGTAAGTCCCAGACTTTGGGACTAGCGTAGGTATAGACAGCATTTTCATCCATCTCCCACATCCAATTGCTACTAATTTCTACAACATTACGAAACCGCTCTTCACTCTGCCGCAACTGCTCTTCTGCCTTCTGGCGCTCAATAATCTCCCCCTTGAGTGCTTGGTTCGCTTTCCTCAGAGCAGCGGTACGTTGTTGAACTCTGACTTCCAAAGCATCATTGACTTGTGCTAGGGTGAGTCGTGCTTCAATACGCTCAGTGATATCCTGGACAATAACAGCAACTTCATCTAACCCACTTTTAACAATACGAGCCTCAAAGTAGCGGAGTTTACCATCTTGTCTGATTGGGGACTCAATAACTTGGATCTCATCACTTTCTAGGGCTATTTCCACATGCTCCCAAATTAATCCTGCTACCTCAGTGGGTAAACAGTTATGTAAATGTTTCCCAATACAGTTATTGGTGAGAAACAGCACAGGGTTTTCAATGGCCGCTTTCCAATCCAAGTAAAAGCCATCCCGATTGACACGAAAGATTACATCTGGTATCGCTTCTAAGAGGGCTCGGTTTCTAGCCTCGCTTACTTTTAGTGCAGACTCTTTTTGTTTAAGTTCTTGGCTTTGTTTTTGATAGAGTTGCTCAAGTTCTTGGTGGGTTAGGGCAATGGCAAAATGATCGGCGATCCCTCGGATAAAGGCAATTTCTTGGACTGTCCATTCTCGTTCGTGATCGCACTGATACAAGGTGATACTACCTAGACAAGACTGCCCATGCAGCAGTGGCACCATCATGATGGTACGGAGGTCACATGGATAGGTTAATTCCTTCAGTTCTGGTGGGAGTTTTCCCTGGGATTCAGGAATAATCAACGGTTTGCCCTGAGCTAGCCAGGAGTGATAACTCTGAAAGAGGTGGCGAAATACCTCGATCAGACATGGCTCGCCTGTACTCTCCACTGATTGGGTAATGGGAAAGCTAACTTGATGAGTTGCCATAGCTGGAGGGTGGTGAGTGGGAAACATTAAACAGCCACTCACTTGCAAGATTTGATGTAATTGATTAGCTATGGTGGGTAGCAATTCATTGAGGACTAACGTCCCCCTTGTAACCTGGGCAATCTGGTTAATCATTTCCGCTTGGACTTTCAAGAGGTGATAGTCCACTCTTTGATGTCCAGTGCTCGATTCCATGGGTGTATGCTCAGGTAACATAACCAATAAAATTAGCTAAGATCGGAACTGTCTAGCCTAGACTGGACATAGATTCAACCGCCATCAACTCCACGCTGTACGATAATTTTCAGCCCATCCCCACCAATCCCGGGGATTTGAGGTCAGTTGTCCATTGTCAGTTGTTTTGCACCTACTAGCTTTTAGCTATGGGCTAAGTGCTAATTACATGCATGCAACTGACCATTGACCACTGACCATTGCAAGGCGTCGATTCATGCCCATACCAAGAAAATAGGGGCAACACTCGCCGCCCAACCTTAGGTGATGGTAAGATGTTATACCACCACTAGATGCCTAAATTGTTGCACAGTCTTAATTTCTAGCCCTCGTGGAAACTACGGTGTCTTAGCTAGTTTGTCTATCTTGACACCTGTAAATTCACGAACAGTTAGTGTATCATTGGTCTTTGGTGATTAGTTATGGGTCATTAGCGTCCCTCAGCTAAATTAGCCCTAGGTCTTACCCGTTCGCGCCACTGTCGCCCCTTGGGCGAAGGGAAGTGTGAGATGATGAGTCAAAGGAGACTATGGCTGTAGACTATTGACAAAAAAACCTTCGTATGTTATGGAAGCTTATACCCTTCAATTAAACCGGATGACATCTTCTGTCTTACTCAGGTGAGAGGTATCTCCATTCAGTTCCATCACCCACTGTTTTTCTTGGCGCACTAGTTTAACTAAACAGCACAAGGATGCTTTAATGTCTTGTGTGGCACCGACTAGTCCCTGAGTGGTTCCAACTACTGATGGTCCGTGACCAACCAGTAGTAAGTCTTCTGAAAATTGAGCGGTGATACGTTGTGCAGTTTCACCTGTTCGTTTCAGTAAAGCAACACTTGTTTCTGGATATTCAGGGATTACACAGGAAGTATAACTGGTGTCAATTCGCTGAAACTGCTTGTGCAATACTTCATTAGGCAGTCTTTCTGGTTCAGTTGCCATCCACTCAGGATTGAGCCATTCACTTAAACCCAACTCTAGCTTAATGGGTAAATCCAGAATTTCTGCGACTTGGTTAGCCGTTTGGACAGTTCGTAAAAACGGTGAGGCGAATATATGCCGAATTCCTTTTCCTACAAGGCGTTGACCCAGTTGCGCTGCTTGCAGTTCACCATCTATTGAAAGGGGTGGATCATAGGGTCGCTCTGCCTTGTTGAACCATTCGGGGTTAACAAAGTCAAGGCGGTTTCCGTGTCTGGCAATCCAAACAGTTTGGGTCATGTTACCTTACACCCTCTTCGGGAATTTAGTTAAGTTATGTTAATTTTATGAAAATGATTTAACTGGAATCCCACAAAGCTTATCATCTGGTTTGGAAAACCAGCAGGGTCTGCTTTAATTTTCTTAATTTAAATCTCACTGATAACGCCATCGAATTCAATGAAAACCGCTCAGGACTCTACAGATTTAGTTCGTACCTATTTAAAGGAAATTGGTCGTGTACCATTACTGACCCATGAGCAGGAAATTTCTTACGGGAAAAAGGTTAAGCAGTTAACAACCTTAAAGGAAGTCAAAGAGTCCCTTGTCCAACAGCTGGGTCGTGAACCTACGTTTTCTGAGTGGGCAACAGCATCTTGCCTAACGGATTCTCAGTTAAAGTCTAGCATCGCTGTTGGTGAATCCGCTAAACGCAAGATGGTGGAAGCCAATTTGCGATTGGTGGTGGCAGTGGCAAAGAAATACATTAAGCGTAATCTCGAGTTGCTGGACTTGATTCAAGAGGGAACCATCGGCTTGCAGCGGGGTGTAGAAAAATTTGACCCTACCAAAGGCTATCGTTTTTCTACCTACGCCTACTGGTGGATAAGGCAGGCAATTACTCGTGCGATCGCAGAAAAAGGGCGCACGATTCGCCTTCCTATCCATATTACTGAGAAGTTAAACAAAATCAAAAAAGCCCAGCGCCAACTTTCCCAAAAGCTGGGACGAACAGCTACTATCTCAGAATTGGCAATTGAGTTGAACCTCACACCTGATCAATTGCGAGAGTACTTCGAGCAAGCACGTCAACCCCTCTCTTTGGAGTTGCGAGTGGGGGATAACAAAGATACAGAATTGGTTGAGTTGCTCGAAGACACCGGTCCTGGACCAGAAGACTTTGTGAATCAATCGTTAATGCAGCTAGACTTAGAGAAATTCATGGATGATTTGACACCGCAGCAGAGGCAGGTGTTGAGACTCCGTTATGGCTTGGCAGAGGTCGAACCGATGACATTAGCCAAAATTGGTCAACACCTCAACATCAGCCGTGAACGAGTGCGACAAATCGAACGAGAAGCGATCGCTAAACTTCGTAAGCGTCAAGGGGATATGCGGGAATATATCCCAGCTAGTTAATTTGTGCTGAGTCGGTTTAGTCATGAGTCATGAGTCATGACTCATGAGTCATGACTCACAATCACCAATGACTAATAGGTGAGAAAATCAGATCCTAGATGGTTCGGTTCCACCCACTTTGCCATGGTCATTTGCCTGTTAAAGTAATTAGAAATACGAAGCAGTAGAGCTAAACAGATAAACATCATCATTGGCTGCCGACTCTAGTAGAAAAACCGGAATTAGCCATCGCTAGGAGGTAAAACGGTGAATAACGCATCCAATCCCAATCATGTTCCTGAGTTCTTTGATAAAGATTCTGACAATAATTTACTCTGGCAGTATGTTCAATCGATGAGTCCAGAAACCATTACCCAGCTGTCTAGACCAACGTCTTCGGAAGTCTATCAGGTGATGGAAAACAATATTATGGGAATGTTGGGAAACTTGCCTTCCCAAGACTTTGGTGTAACTATCAGTACTAGCCGTGAGAATCTAGGTCGCCTTTTGGCTTCAGCCATGGTTAGCGGCTATTTCCTTAGGAACGCTGAACAACGTATGGTTTTTGACAAATCTTTGCAAATAGCTGAATCTCAATCTGTGGAGGAAAATTAGTCAAACCTTGGCCTAAAAGGGCTGAATCTATAGATTTTTGAGAGAAAATGCCCAATCGAATATCGGCAGACATCACCTGAGTCTGTCGGTTTCCATTATTGAGGAACAAAGAAGATCACTCTTGGACTGGTATGCCAGAGCTGGTCGAGATTTACCTTGGCGACGAAGTTGGGAACCCTATAGCATCTGGGTGTCTGAAATTATGCTACAGCAGACCCAGGTCAAAACGGTCATTCCCTACTATCACCGCTGGATGGAGCAATTTCCCACCCTCGAACATCTAGCATCTGCTGACTTACAGCAAGTCCTCAAAGCTTGGGAAGGTCTGGGATATTACTCCCGTGCTCGCAACTTGCACGCCTGCGCTAAAGTAATTATGCAGTCTCATGGTGGTGTTTTTCCCCAACAGCTGAGTCAGGTCTTAGCATTATCAGGGATTGGTAGAACAACAGCAGGTGGTATTCTCAGCGCTGCCTTCAATCAGCCAGTGGCTATTCTCGATGGTAATGTTAAACGAGTACTAGCACGATTGGTAGCATTGTCGATACCACCTGCCAAAGCCACTCAACAATTATGGAAGCGATCAGAAGCCTTACTGGATCATCAACATCCTCGAGAGTAAAACCTACGGAATAATGGATTTGGGAGCAACTATCTGTACTCGGAAAACTCCCAATTGCCCTGATTGTCCCTGGAAATCTTACTGTCAGGCTTACAATCATGGTATTCAATCTGAAATACCTATGCGAGAACCATCTTCTCCCCTACCCACAAAAAATATCGGTGTTGCTGTAATCTGGAACGACCAGGGACAAATTCTAATCGACCGCCGACCTGCAAAAGGCTTATTGGGTGGTCTTTGGGAGTTTCCTGGTGGCAAAATTGAGCTTGGTGAAACTGTTCCGGAATGTATTAAACGCGAAATTCAGGAAGAATTGGGCATTGAGATTGAGGTTGGTGAACACCTGATCACAATCAATCACGCCTACAGCCACTTTCGTGTTGTGCTAAGTGTACACCACTGTCGCCATCTCAGTGGTGTTCCGCAACCCATTGAATGTGATGAGATTCGCTGGGTCACCTTAGATGAAGTAGATCAGTTCCCCTTCCCCAAAGCCAATACTCAAATTATTGCGGCTTTGCGCTCTCAAGACTGAACAGCGATTACCTGATCGGTTCAACTGCTAAAGCGCTTTCAACCTTCAACCTTGGCCAATAGGCCACGCTACGGGAACAAACTTCAAACTTGGCCAATAGGCCACGCTACGGGAACAAACTTCAACCTTCAACCCCATTTGCTATCGATAAATCGGTAAGGTGAAGTTAAAACAGCTGCCACCCTTGATAGGTGAATCAACCCAAATGCGACCATAGTGGGCACGGATAATCTTTTGACATAGGGCTAAGCCCAACCCATAGCCTTCTATAGCTTCGTCTCGTTTAAGGCGGAAGTGGTCTTCAAAAATGCGATCGCGATTTTCTTGTGGTATACCAGGACCATCATCGCAAACGCTGACTTGAACTTTCTGGGTAGTACGGTGGATGGTAGAGACAGCAATTTTCCCCCCTTTGGGAGTATACTTAATGGCATTATCCAGCAGGTTAATTAGCACCTGACGCACCAATTCTTCATCGCCGTAGACAGGAGGCAAGTCTTGCGGGATGTCGGTTTGCACAAGTTGAGCTTTGAGCTGAAACTGTTCGTGCATCTGAACTAGAACGTCTTGGCAAAGTCTGCCCAAATTCAGTTTATGAGGTCGGATGTTGAATTCAGCATTACTTCCCTTCCTAGCTTGCAGCAGATCCACCACCATCCGGTTGATAGTGCGCAATTGATTACGAGCTTGCTCAAATAGCCGTTCCTTTAGCTGTGGCGTCAGCCCAGGTTTTCTAACATTCTGGGCTACTGGTTGCTCTAGCTGTAGGGTGTCCAACGCAATGGATACTGCTGTCAAAGGACTACGCAAGTCGTGAGCTAACATCGATATGACTTGGTCTTTAAATTGCAGCTGCTCAAGCAATTCTTCTCTATCTTTCTTCAGGCGAAATAGTTCGTCGGATAGTCGAATCAGTTCCAAGGCACAAGCTAGGGAACCAGCTGTCTCTGGTGATGTCTCAGCCGAGGAGTTAGATGAGCGAACAGTTGGTTGTAAAGGGAATCCTTGGGTAAGTTGGGTTTGGTTTTCTTCTATAGAGCGTTGCCAGCGGGGCCACCAGCTCTTCAGCTGGGCAACTAGATTACTACCTGCAAGGGTTTGTTTGGGTTTCGGATTAATCTTAATCAGTGCTGGGGTTGCTACTAGCTTAAAATGTTCAGCTAGATAGGGTTGTTCCCCAACATCCACAACCTTTAGTTCAAAGGGATACTCTGTCTTGAGAGTTTCCAGATAATGGTGGATAGACTGGAGCTGTTTACGGGAACCGGGACGTTCATCGACAAACAGCAGCAGTTGTAGAAAGGTTGGGGAGTTCGTGTGTGTTTGTGTAGCTGCCTGCATGCAATTTGGTGTTAGCACTCTTAACCAATAAGGCTGGAATAAGACTAAGATTTGTTATTTTTTGTTGGTGATGTGTGCTTCCTTACAATTTAATATCTATTTTATTATTTTATAGTCTCGGTACTAACCAGCCCTTTTCTGCCACTTTCCCGGTCTATTTGAGACTAAAATCTTAAAATAATGTAACATTATCGCGGATTGCGTCAGTTCTCCTTTAAAAACCTATCCACGGCTGCTACTTGATCATGGCTATTGGCTACGTTGCTCTTGTCCTTCACGCCCATTTACCGTTTGTTAGGCATCCAGAAAGTGATTATGTTCTAGAAGAAGAGTGGCTATTTGAAGCCATTACTGAAACCTATATTCCCCTACTACATGTTTTTGAGGGATTAAAGCGGGATGGGATTGACTTCAAAATAACCATGAGTATGACACCAACTTTAGTGTCAATGCTACGGGATCCACTACTACAAGAACGTTATGAGCGCCATCTGTCACTGCTCGAAGAACTAGCCAAGAAGGAGGTTGAGCATAATCAGCATAATGGTCATATCCGTTACCTAGCCCAACATTATGTTCAAGAGTTCAGCACTATTCGCCAAACATGGATACACTATGAAAGGGATTTAGTCAAGGGATTTAAAAAATTTTTAGACAGTAATAACCTGGAAATTATCACCTGCGGTGCTACCCATGGCTATTTTCCTCTGATGAAGATGTATCCCCAAGCAGTTTGGGCTCAAATTCGGGTGGCTTGTGAACATTATGAGCAAAACTTTGGCTGTCCGCCCAAGGGCATCTGGTTACCGGAATGCGCTTACTACGAAGGGATGGAGGAGATGCTAGCAGATGCTGGTTTGCGCTATTTTATGATGGATAGTCATGGTATTCTCTACGCTCGTCCCCGACCACGTTTTGGTACCTATGCCCCCATTTATACTGAGACAGGAGTTGCTGCATTTGGTCGTGACCATGAGTCATCCCAGCAGGTGTGGTCCTCGGAAGTCGGGTATCCAGGGGATCCAGTATATCGGGAATTTTACAAGGATTTAGGCTGGGAAGCAGATTATAATTACATTAAACCTTATATTATGCCCCATGGAAAGCGGAAGAATACGGGTATAAAGTATCACAAAATTACAGACCGTGGTACAGGATTAGGGGAAAAGCAACTGTATGATCCGTATTGGGCAAAAGACAAAGCTGCGGAACATGCTGGAAATTTCATGTTTAATCGCCAGCAGCAGGTTAAACATCTAGCAGCAATAATAGAGCGTTCTCCAATTGTGGTGTCTCCCTATGACGCAGAGTTATTTGGTCACTGGTGGTACGAAGGTCCTTGGTTTCTGGATGTCTTGCTCCGTAAGTCGTGGTATGACCAGAACACCTATGAAATGACTCATTTGGCAGATTATTTGCGGAATCATCCGATCCAACAAGTCTGTAAGCCTTCTCAATCTAGCTGGGGGTATCAGGGGTTCCATGAATACTGGCTCAATGAAACCAATACCTGGATTTACCCTCATCTGCACAAAGCCACAGAACGGATGATTGAGCTGTCAAAGTTGGAAGCTACAGACGAGTTGGAGTGGAAGGCATTAAATCAAGCAGCGCGAGAGTTACTACTAGCGCAATCGTCAGACTGGGCATTTATTATGCGCACCGAGACAATGGTTCCTTATGCAGTTAGACGAACGCGATCGCATTTGATGCGGTTTAATAAGCTTTACGATGATATCAAGCTGGGCAAGATTGATGCAGGCTGGCTGGAGAAGGTCGAGGAGATTGACAATATCTTTCCCAAGATTAACTATCGCGTTTATCGTCGAGTTTGAATTATCCCCACACAATCGTTGGAAGATACAAGAAGATACAATAGTGAACGTTCCCTAAGCCAATCAAAATCCATGACGCCTTCTGAGTTAGATACTCCTCCCCAGGAAAGTTTGGATACTCTCAAAGACCCTGAGACCTATCTCGACGAGGTACCTAATGATGTCGAGATGTCTCTGTTCGACCATTTAGAGGAGTTGCGAAAGCGGATTTTTTACTCGCTGATTGCTGTATTTTTGTCCATGGCTGGCTGCTTTGTCGCAGTTAAGCCGATTGTTCAGTTGCTGGAAATTCCAGCTAGGGGGGTCAAGTTTCTGCAACTGGCTCCAGGGGAATACTTTTTTGTGTCCTTGAAAGTGGCTGGCTATAGTGGCTTACTGGTGGCTAGTCCTTTTATTCTTTACCAAATCCTTCTATTTGTTTTACCAGGGTTGACTCGCCGGGAGCGACGCTTCATTGGACCTGTGGTTTTAGGCTCAACGGTTCTGTTTTTCCTAGGCTTGGTATTTGCCTACATTGCTCTAATTCCTGCTGCTCTGAATTTCTTTATCAGTTACGGAGCAGATGTAGTAGAGCAGTTGTGGTCAATTGATAAGTATTTTGAATTTGTCTTACTGTTGATGTTTAGTACTGGCTTGGCATTTCAAATCCCAGTTATTCAAATGTTACTGGGATTTTTTGGAATTGTTTCTTCCAAGCAAATGCTTTCTGGTTGGCGCACGGTTGTCCTAGGAGCAGCTATCTTGGGAGCAGTGCTGACTCCTTCGACAGATCCTCTCACTCAAAGTTTACTGGGGGGTGCTGTACTTGGTCTATATTTTGGTGGGATTGGAATGGTGAAGTTGGTCGGCAAATAATATTAAGTCAGGTTAATCAACCCGCTATCAAAACTACCATCGGGCTATTGAATGTTGGCTACAAATACCTTCTGGGAATAGGGAATAGGGAATAGTAGTCTAATTACCAATGACCAATTACTAACTAACTAACTATCTTTAGCATTATTGTCGCTAATTCATCATAGTAATAAGTCATGGCACAATCATGACTTATTACTATTGAGAAACAGATAATAAATGCTCTTTGTTACAAGTTGATGCTAATTTTAATTTCCCTTATGCTGAAAGCTTTACTGGGAATTACTTTAACAGTTAAAAAAACTGTTTATAAAGTCAAATAATTGCCCAGTAAGGCGATAATTGATTTGGGCGGTTATTTAGCATAATATCTATGGAAGAGCCATTATCAATGTATGTAAAAACGTAGCCTACTAAAGATAATTACTATTAGTAAACTGTGTCCCTTTAACGCCAATCCTCCCAATTTTGATTAAAAATGGACGTGTCTGGGAAAGCGGTGGGATTACCGTTTTTTTCTAACTGCTGGCGTAGAGCTTGGAGTTGGGTTTGTTGGAAGAGGGGTTCTTGTACAAGCTGGTAAGGTGCTATCCCAGTTTCTAAGGAAAAAGCAGCGGTTGTACCAGCAGCAGCACCGGATGACCATTCAAAGGAATGCACGCGATAAGCAGCAGCGGCAATGTGACTGGTAGCAATACTTTTACCTGCTACTAATAGGTTGTCAATTTTCTGGGGAATTATCGCTCGCAGGGGAATTTGGAACGGATAGGCTTGACCTGCTCCCCGCCGTTCCCCTTGACGCTCGGTGTTTCCTGGGGTTTCTGCTGGACTTAAGGTCATACAAGGATGAAAGTCGATGGCATAGTGACCAATACCCACAGAATCAGGATAGATAGTAGAGCGACTGCGTTGGCTGACTTGATCTGGCTGGATTTTACCTTGAATCACAGAGGGTGCTTCTAATCCAGCCAGTACTGCCCACAAGCGGCGATATTCGTCTGGTGAAAGGGTCTGCCGATAATACTCATCCTGGTAGTCACGGCGGGAAATATCCACTTCAGATATAGTAAAGCCTTGAGGATAGCCAAAGGAAGGGCGTCCAATAATCCGCCTTCCTTCCCTGATATAGGGATACTTAGACAACCCATGCATTGTCCCCATCGGAGAATCTAACCCGGTTAGATAGCGGTGATTGGGATGAGGCTCTTTTACCCCATCCCCAAGCTGGGAGTCGGTAGTCCCTGCCACTAGCCAATAGTAATAACCGAGAGCATTTTCTTCTCCTTTCCGTAGACTTTCCGTGCGCAAGCCTCCCATCCAGCCACCAGGAGCCAGTTGACCACTGGTTCGTAATTGGCGACGGGTGTACACTAGATTATCTTCTGAAGTGCCAGGACGATAATCATTACCCCATGTCCAGTTTTGCATGGAAATATCTCCTGGAGTAGGAGCAGTAACCCCCCATCGGATCCGTTTACCCCGCTTAGAACTCCAAATTCGCCGATAGGTGAATACTCCTTCAAAGTCCGCTAGCCGTTGTAATTCATAGCTGTAGTAGGGTTGGTATTGCGGGTAAAACGAAGGCATTTCTTGGGTTTGAGGCTCCTTGGTTTGCTCCATGGCAAAGGTGTAGGTAAAGCCTTGGGTGCAATAGGGGTCGTCAGTAGCACTAGATGCGGAAGGGTTTAGGTAGGAGCGGGAGTCAATCCCCAACTGGTAGGGAACGTCAGCTAGGGCAATAATTTCACCAGTTTCTGTTGCGTCGATAATATACCAATTAGAACTATTGTCTTGGGTCTGTTGGGGGACAATGCGCAAAATGCTTTTCTCAAAGCGGGAGGAATTCTCGTAGCTATACCAATCTTCAATGGTTTGAGATAGGGGAAAAGTGTTCAGGCCAGGAGCATCAGCAGTACTTTTGTGTTGAATAGCAATCACACTGTCAATAGTTTTGCCATCGGCGCTAATCTCTAGTTCCTTAACTACAGTAGAGGGAAACCATTTTAATCTCCCTTTTCCCCGTTTGGCCGCCTTTCGTAAAATATTAAACAGGATTTGGTGAGCATCACGGGGTAGAAAACAGGATTCACTTACCCAGCAGTCCCCAGGATTGAGTTGACGGTAGTAGCGTTTGATGCGATCGCGTAATTCTAGATAGCCCTTAGGATAGAATAAACGCGATCGCTGAGTGGGTCGTTCATCCAGAGCAGAGGTTCCCTGGGCAGAAATTTGTCCCCCTACCCAGTCGGTAATCTCAGTCAAGCACACCGTTTGCCCTGCCAATAAGCCTTCATAGGCAGCCGCCGCACCAGCCAATCCACCTCCAATCACTAAGATTTCACACGATTCGGTTTGGTCTGGAGTTCTAGGGGGAGCTGCTATACCAGGAGATGGAGTAAACCCTAGTAATGATATGAATACGGAAATACGGACAAGCGATCGCTTCATGATTCGGAATAGTCAGTAAAATCTTTGACGATAAATTACCCTAACTTATCAATACTGTCATCTCCCAAACGTTGTATCAATTATGCCATGGCATGTCAAAGCACCCGAAAAATAAACGGATAGCGATAGGGCTGATTAGGATTTTCCAGCACCTTGACTAAGGCAATTATGGACATAATTAGACTGACAAGCCCTAATATAATTAGCAGCGGAATCCCAATAATCACCACAGTCAGTATCAGACAAATCACCCCATATATATAAAGGCAAATGTGAAAATTCAGAGCTTCTTTCGCATTTTCTTTGACCACTGAGTCTTCGGTGACCAAAAAAATGACTATCGGGATGGCAATAGAGACCACCAGAGAGCTAAAAAATATTGAGCCATGACATAACAGTGATAAAAGCTTTCGTTGATCCATCTTAAATACGGGAAGGGGACTCCCGTTATAAACGTCAGTTTTAGCGGGTTTAAAGTTACCGTAAGATAGTGGAGCCTTGTCTTGATGCAGTCGCTCATGGGGGAAACCACGGCAGTTGCTCATGGGGGAGACCCCCAAGACCGCACTGCCTCCCCAAGACCGCGCTGCATCGCTATTAAAAAAGATTTAAGCCTTTTCTGCATAGCCCACTGACTCTAAAGGCTCCACTATCTAAGGTTTCGTCTCCGGGGAATTCCCGCAGGAGAATAAATTGTTCGCGTAGCGTGGCCTACGGCCAGCGTTCGCGTAGCGTGGCCTATGGCCAAGCGCGAATCATTGATTAATTTGACTCGCGTATTCATAGCCGTCAGCCTTGAAAATTGTTCGTAAATACTTTGGATGTACATCAATTTTCTTTTCTGGAGTAGAGAGTGCAAAACTAGGACGATGGCGAATTGCTATTCGTCCTGTGTATTGACCGGCATACTTCCCTCCCTTGATATCAGCTTTAACAATATCGCCCGTTTGGAAACCTTTGAAAAACTTAGCGGCAGGTGCATGAGCCTTTGGAAAGCCATATTTATTTGGACGACATCTTTGGCGCACCCCGTGACCTTTAGCTGTAACTATTAGCGGTTTCACTCCATTTAGTAGTAATGTCTGAGGAGTGGATTTACCCACACAAGCAGCATCAGTCCAATGGGTTTTCTCGGGAGCATCCCATTTTGGAAACAATATTACCCAAAGCAACGATATTTCAAGGGTTTCAGCCCCCTAAAAAGAGCTAACGTGCCAAATTGGGATGCTCCCGTTTTCTCAATCTCTCTGGTTTGACGATTGAACTTAGTCAGACCACCAGAACCTGTGTCAACAGGTAATCCAGTCAGTTGCAGCCTCCTCCATACTTCCCAGCGAGTTGAGTTAACTGCTGCTGCATCTTTCAAGGGGGATTTAGCCTTGGCCAGTATTTTCTTTAGAAGTTCCGGCTTTTTACGTAAAAATTTCTCAATCGGATCGCTACCTTTCTTCTGGTTACAAGGCCGACAAGCCAAGGTTAGGTTGCTGACTCTATTAGTCCCTCCTTTAGATGTTGGAGTAATGTGTTCAACCTCCAAGGGGACGTTCTCTGCTCCACAGTAAACACAGCTATGACCCCACTTGGCAAGCAGATATTCTTTCACCTCAAACCCAAACAGTTCACCGTGTTGATACTCTACACCCGATATTTCTGGGTTTTGCATTTTTTGAGTATCAAACCGGACTAATTCTTGAGATATGGTGGTTATTGGGCACAGCTTCCTTAGCCGTCTTACCCAAGTCTCAATATTAAATACTCGACTCATTAGCGATGGAGCCAGCCACCCTTCTGGGCGTTTTCGATTGAGAAACCGAGGTTTGCGGTAACGAGTCTTTCTATTTCGCCTACCTCGCCTTAAAGCTCTTCTGGATTCCAGAGAGTTTTTGATATTCTGTCCTCTGTGATTAACTTCCAAGGCGCTTGTGACCCGTCCAGTTTTTTTCTGAACGATGGCAATCCCGGTTGTTTTAGATCCAGGGTCTATCTTGATTCTGTGTGGATGAGTAACAGAATTATCAACATCCCTGTCTTGCCGGATGATAGTAAATGGATAACGCTTAAAGACTTTAGCCCTCCCTTTTTTAAGTAACTCCCTAGCCCGTGCTGGATGGCATGGATCTAATGGTTGTTTGTTTTTATCTAGCACGAACACTCGCATTACTTTGAACACTCCACAAGTGGGTAAAGTTTGCCTGTGCAAAGCACACGCTTGCGCGAACGACAATGTTATAAGAGCTTTTCAGGTTAACAACACTTCCTTAACTCACTACAGATGTTTAATTGTTAACAACAGAGCTGAAGACTGGCACGCATCTACAGGTGTTATGACTCGAATAACGTAGACCATTACTAGGTCTTAGTCTGGTCAACTATGAGCTTTCACAAGCTCCCGCTATAGTCTGACAAGACTTAGCGGTGAGTTGTTGACGTCATTCATCCGATAAATCATCCTATGCTTCCCCAGGGTTACTTTTATGGATTTTATCTTCCATAATACAGGTAAGTTGCTAGAATTCATTGAACAGAACGAATTTATGTCAAGATATGTAAATTACTGATCAATACGATGGCTAATCCTGTGTCGTTGGCTGATAATCTTTCTAACTAAGGCATAACTACCAGTCGTCATATCCCGCCTTTGGTATTGCTTTCACTGCTCCCTTGCCTAAATTCCAAGTTTCAGTCTTAAATCACGATTCGGCTACGGTTTGAAAGTGCTGGCCATGAATTTAGTCTTGCCATACTGCTGCTGAGGGGTAAGCTTTACTATTTGGTGTTGCCTGAAACGGCTAACTTAATTTTCCCAAAGCTTATCCAATCCTTAACCTCTGCTCAAAGGCCACCAATTAATAACCCCTACCCCGATAAGTCATGGGAAATCATCTAAAATTTCATCGACCTACATCTGGTCAATGGTCTAAGTATTTAATTCTTATTATCTTACTCCTGGGGATAGTTTTTCGATTAGTCAATATTGACAAAAAAGTCTATTGGATTGATGAAGCCTATACATCCTTGCGAATTTCTGGCTATACCAAAGCAGAAATTATCGAAGAAATTGATGGTCGTCAAATTAATGTTAAAGATTTACAGCAGTATCAGCGTCCTAATGATAACAAAGATGTAGGTGACACGATCCAAGGGTTAGCGTTACATGAGCCACAACATTCACCGTTATATTTTGTGATGGCTCACTTTTGGGCAAAATTGTTCGGTTATTCCGTAACGGTGATGAGAAGTTTACCTGCCTTGATTAGTCTGTTGACTTTGCCGTGCATTTATTGGCTTTGTTTGGAGTTGTTCGAGTCTCCCTTAACGGGATGGATTGCGATCGCATTGCTGTGTGTCTCTCCATTCCATGTGTTGTATGCCCAGGAAGCTCGACAATATAGCTTGTGGACATTGACCACATTGCTTTCCAGCATAGCCTTGCTGAGGGCGATGCGTCTTAGCACACTGATGAGTTGGGTTATCTATGCCATAACAGTTTCTCTAAATCTGTACAGCTATTTGCTTTCTGGATTAGTTTTTATTGGACATGGTATCTATGTTATTTTCACCGAAAAATTTCGTTTTAGTAAACAAGTCGTTAGGTATGAATTAGCTTCGCTTTTCGGGATTATCGCCTTTATTCCTTGGTTAAGATTGGTCATTGAAAACGGTATTGAATTGGGGGATTGGGCGGATAAAGAGACTCCACTCGGTAAACTTATCACCCGCTGGCTTATCAATCTTAGTTCTGTGTTTTTCGATATCCAGATTGGCTATAACAATCCCTTATTTGATGTGCGATCAGGTCGAGACCTAAAGTTTAACTACGACCATTTACTCATTTACTTCGATATCCTGATTGTAATTATCGTAGGCTATTCTATATATTTTATGTTTCGTCATAGTCAGCAGCGGGTTTGGTTATTTATCTTGACTATGATCGCCGTTGTCGGAATGTTTCCCATTGCTCAAGATTTAATTTTAGGAGGACAGCGTTCCAGCATGGCTCGCTATTTTATTCCTTGTTACTTGGGTATACAACTTGCTGTTGCTTACCTCCTTGCTAAAAAAATTAATCCCCTAAATGCTAATACAATAAAAGGACAACAACTATGGCGATTAGTTGCTATTACAGTTATTTCAGCAGGTGTGCTTTCTTGTGCCATTAGTTCTCAAGCAGAAACGTGGTGGCATAAATACAGTAACTATTACACTCCTGAGGAAGCTCATATTATTAATGAAGCCAATCGTCCCTTGGTGATTAGTAGTGATATCATGCGATTAGTGTCTCTGAGTTATTTACTTGAGCCAAACGTGACCTTACAGTTAATCAAAACTAAGGATTCTCCAACAGTTTTTTCCAGTTTCAGTGACGTCTTCTTATATAGACCTTCTCCAAAACTGCGACAAAAATTTGAACATGAGTCACCCTATGACGTTAAACCAGCTCATAAACGCAAGCATCTCTGGAAGCTAGTGCAGTGAAACCAAAAGTCAAAAGGTCAAACCAACTTGACCAATGACCAATCACTCATGACTAATGACTAATCAATCTAATCATTTTTTTTCCACAACAGAACTTTTCGTTTTTTAAAGCCAATATTTCCTTCGTATATCAGATTGAACTTATAGTTATTATGTTTTTCCATACTGGGGCGTAGCAATGATGGTGATGGAATATTTTCCAATACAAAAATATCAGTAAATTCAGCTGATACTTTTGGTAATTTTTCTTCAGGTATTTCTGAAACGTTTTTGATTTTTTTGATGAGTTGTAATTGAACCTTGGGGTCAAGCTTATGGCTCAGGGATAGAATTCGATTGTGAGTACTATCGCTTAGTACAAGGGGAGCAGGAGACTGATTAATAATATTAGCAACGTCTGCATTATAGTAATCACTGTACTTCGTCCACCAGGTTTCAGCTTGAACAATCAGCACACCAGAGATCACACCACAAGAGACTAATATAACTGTAGTCAATCGCCATAAACGTTTTTGCCAAATACCAATCGAAAACTTACTGAGTTTCGTGGAGAGTAAATAGGAAATAGTGAGTTGAATCCCGATGTAGGTTGGGAGTTGATATCGAGCAATCGTTGAGCGCATGCCTCCTGAAATCACATCTGGTAGCACTAGGGGTAGACTAGTAAATCCCATCAGGAGCAAAACAAATAGCCAAACTTGTTTTGGAGTATAGCGACAGAGAAAATATAGCCCATAAATCACTAGCCCCACAATTGGTAGCACTAGGTAAGTTCTAGGCTGGGTGTAGCTAAAGGTTAGGTCAAACGGGTACTCCTTCCCTAGGGGTACATCAAAAAAGCCGTAGAGTAGATTCTTCAGCCAATATCGACCCAGATCCAGGGGGGGTAATTCTTTAATCACCCATCCCCATTCCTTGCTAGCTCTGGGTTCGTTTTCCAAGAAAACAGCTAACCAAGGTGAAAATATCAGCAGTGCTGCTGTGACCGCTGAGATGTAAGCAATTACTTGTTGACGCCTTTGCCAACCTGCGATGATCAGGACATAAATGCCGTGACCTAGGATAATCGGTGCTGAAAATAAATGAGAGTAGAAAGATAGCGCTACAGAAAGGGCATAAATGCACCAACTCACCCTACTGTTGACTCGCATCGCTCGTAATAGGGAAGCACTCGATAGCAAGACACTCACAGTCCACAGACTATATTCCCGAACTTCCTGGGCATACAAAATATGGATTGGTGAAACAGCGAATAGGGACACGGCAAGCCATGGGGTCAAGGATGTCCCAAATAGTTCTAAGCACAACCAGTAGAGGCAGGGTAATCCCAGCAAGCTAATCAAAGCAGGTAAAGTGCGCTTGAGTGCTAGGGAATTACCAAGCCATTGTTCCCAGAATCGGGCTAAAATATAGTAAACTGGCGGGTGTTGTGGCGCTTCTTCCCCTATAATTCGTAAGGTATTGGCGAGGCTACGGTCAGAATTAGGGGTCTGGTATTTTTGTAATTCTGTAGCGCTAATCACTTGACCTGTGTAGATATCCCCGATAATTTCTTCCGCTGAATAGCCAGCAATTCTAGAGGAGCTGAAAGTTTCATCCCCCCAGTAGACTTTGCTGTCGAGATTGGCTAAGCGAAAGACTATACCTAAGAGCAGTAGGGTAATGCATAATAGTCGCAAGGGAGGTTGAGGTAATTTCCCTAGCTTTAATCTTTTGGTTTCCATCACACAAAAAAGTACACCGAAAAGTATACAGGAAAGTACAAAGGTAATTGATTCGTATTCGTTTAATTTGGATATTGTACTTGATCGCTTTTTATTGACCGTTTCCTGATTACTGTTAACGATAATATTTCACTGTTAACAATAATACTTAATCTAGAAACTTACCGATAATCGTCACTCCATTATCCCATTTTAAGTATCTCTACCCAAACACAAAAAAGTATGAATCCCCCAGCCTCGAATCCCCCTAAAAACCAAGTAATATTTTGGTTTAGCTTGAGCCTAGCATTTGCTATGGTTTACAGCCTGATTGCCCTCGAAGAAGCCTTTAGTAATCAATACATTGTACAAGATGATGCCAGACAGCATGTATTTTGGATGCAACGGTTTTTTGATCCCAGCTTATTTCCCGATGATCTGATTGCCAATTACTTCCAATCTGTAGCACCTGCTGGCTATACTACCCTCTATCGGCTGATAGCATTTGTTGGGATTAATCCCCTCTTATTGAATAAACTACTACCGATGGTGCTAGGGTTGATTACCACTAGTTACTGTTTCGGGCTTTGTCTACAAATGCTGCCCATCCCAGCCGCAGGATTTATTGCGTCTTTGCTCCTAAATCAAACCCTATGGATGCTCGATGATTTAGTATCAGCAACCCCTAGGGCGTTCATTTATCCCCTGCTGCTAGCATTTTTATACTACCTATCACGGCGCTCATTGATCCCCTGTCTAGTAGTGATCACCCTCCAGGGTTTATTTTATCCTCAGTGCGTTTTCCTGTGTTGTGGCGTCCTGGTGCTGAAACTGTTGCGTTGGCGAGAGGGTAAAATCAGACTATCCTCCCAGAAGAATGACTATTGGTTTTGTGCAGCTGGGTTAGGTGTGGCATTCATCGTCCTGTTGCCCTATGCTTTGACCACTTCTGACTATGGTCCAATTATCAGCGCACAGCAAGCCAAAACAATGCCAGAATTCCAACCAGGAGGGCGAGTTGCCTTTTTCGATCACAACCCATGGCATTTCTGGTTGGAAGATGCTCGCAGTGGTCTATTTCCCCGAAGAAAGCGTTTACCTATAGCTGTCTGTGCTGGTTTACTATTGCCTATCCTGTTACGATTTCCCTCATGGCTACCGTTAGTGAAGAAAGTCAAAGGGGAAACGGTACTCCTGACTCAACTGGCTCTAGTATCCGTTGGCATGTTCGTTATGGCTCATGGTGTCCTTTTCCGACTGCATCTACCCAGCCGTTACAGTAAGCATAGTCTGCGAATTGTGCTAGTCTTAGCTGCTGCGATCGCTATAACTCTATTACTTGATGCTATTATTCAAGCTTGCCAGACGGTAGCCTTCCCTCTAATTCCAGGGAAACCAGTGTTGGGACGAGCGATCGTTACACTCGTGGGAATGGCTCTAATCTTGTCTCCTCTTGGTTTCCATAATTTCCCCAAAACCAACTATGAGCTTGGGAGGCAACATGGCCTCTATGAATTCTTTGCTAAACAATCAAAGGATATCCTAATTGCCTCACTATCAAAGGAAGCCGATTTCTTGCCAACCTTTTCTGGACGGTCAATCTTAGTCAGTAGAGAATACGGTATTCCCTATCATACTAACTATTACAACCAATTTCGCAACAGAGCGATTGATTTAATTCAAGCCCAGTACAGTCCAAACTTAGCTGAAGTTAAACAGTTTATTAGGCAGTACAAAATTGATTTTTGGTTGTTAGATAAGAAAGCATTTAATCCCCAATATATAGCTGAAAATCGCTGGATTATGCAGTATCAACCAGTAGCAGCAGAAGCTCAAGCTCGACTCAAACAAGCCATTGTTCCGGCAATTGTTAACGTAATCGATTCCTGTTCTGTTTTCGAGACAGAGAAGGTTGTGGTTTTGGATACCGAATGTATAGCGATAACTAGTAACAGTTAAATAGGTAAGCCCAAATCAATACAGCTATGTAACTATATATAAACAAATCTATCTAAACATGCTGGCTCAAGGGCATAGATTGAATTTCTAGATGTTTTACAAAACTTGACATCATTTAGTTCCATTAGTCGGTTTAATCATGCCTACCTACTAAATGGGTAATTTGGGAAACCCTAGTAATTCATGTGATCCCAGCCCTGAACGCTACTTGGTATGACCTGGGGGGGCGACGATATGGCTTGAAACGATTGATACGTCAAGAGTGTAACGATCTGTGATAGAAAAAGATAGGTCTCAAATTGTCAATAAGACCTATCTGTTGCAAATGTTACCCTTATTCTATCATTGTCCAAACTTGTCGTTTTCAGGGACGTTCGGTGATGGATTTCTTTGAGCAAGCTCTGATGGCTGTTGCTGGTCACTTGCCCGAAGCTCCTTCTCTTATCCCTTCTCCCCACACCTGAATCCTTACGTAAATGTTAAAGTTTACCCTTCTTACTTACGTGCTTGACCCTGATTAATTCCTTTTCTATTTCACCAGCTAGATGACAACCAATCGAGAATCAGTGAATTTACGGACTCTGGGTTTTCGTCATGAGGGCAGTGACCAGCGTTAGGAATTCCTACAAATTTTACGTCTTTACCCTGATCACTCTGCTTTTGGAAGATGGTAGCACCAGAAATCGGTGTCCAAGGGTCTTCCTCTCCCCAAAGAATGAGTAGAGGACTTTGTAACTTAGGTAAAAGTTCACTAGGTCCAGGACCAGGAGGAGCAGTAAGAACTGATGCAAATACCTTTTGAGCCCCGGGATCACAAGCAGGCTGGTAGATTAACTTTACAAGTTCCTCTGTAATGGCATCTGAGTCACAGTAGACTTGACGGAGGGTGCTGCGGATGCGATTTTTCTGGCGGATACGGTTAAACAGGAACGGTCCAAAGGTTGGAGAGTTCACTAACCTGGTAAAAGCTCCCATCACCAACCGCAAAGGTAGATTTAGCTCTTCAGGGCGGTGATTGAGTCCACCAGCACAGTTAATTAAGACACCACCAGCAGCAATCTCAGGATAGTTTGTTACCACCATCAGACTTAACAGAGCACCAATGGAGTTACCGATAAATACGGTAGGTTCGTTGATGTAGGTATCCCAAAAGTCCTTTATTTGTTGTTGCCACAACTCTACGGTGTAGGACAAGGCAGGTTTATCAGAACCTCCAAATCCCAGCAGATCGATGGCAAACACTCGATAACCCCCTGCGGCTAGGACAGGAATATTCTTCCGCCAATGTCCAATGGATGCCCCAAAACCATGAACCAACAGTAGAGGCTTACCAGTCCCCATTACGGTGTATTGAATCTGGTTACCTTGCCAGTTCCAAACATGGTTTTCCGTAGTGTGGTAGGATATTAGTTCTTGTGTAGACACAGCTTTTTGTTAACTTTAATTAACTCACTCATCTTCATATTATTAGACATTTAGGTACTAAGTTGATTCTGAATTGTAAATTAGTTGTCTTAGAGCTAATTTATAGAGTAAATCTTAAGAGCTCAAATCCGTTGACAGATATGGATTTCAGCTAACAGGAGTCAAACTACTCCTAAATCATGAAAGCCTTGCACCGCAATGGTTATAGCTCTGTTTACCAATCAGCTCTTAAATAGTTGTCTTAAAAGAGGATTAAACATTACCTAGCAAGGCTTGATCAGGTCAAGGCTTCACTCTTTGACTCTGACCTTTCCACTCCCAGGAGGCTCCCACTTAACCTGCCCTTGGTAAGTGGTGAGACTGGGCATCGTATAGTTTTTGATCATAGTGACCTTAAAGCTAGAGCTGGTCAGGATTTCGTGGCGCTTATCGCCCTCACAGAACATGAACAGATTAAATACAAATTAAATTTAGATGCGTGTTAGCTTATGACTTAACGTTGATTGACTTCTAGTAAACCCGGAGGAGGCGTAATCTCAATCCGACCATTTTCGAGATCGACCACTGGTGCGATCGCTTTTACAAAGGGAATCAGTACCGTTGCTGGCTGTGGTTCCTTCTTACCTTTGGCTTGGCGTTTCTTGCTAGTTCGAGTGGGTGGTGGAGTTTCCGGCTGGGTTGGGGGCGGTTGCACTGAAGATAGCAATTTGACTTTCAAAAGGTCATTACCCGCTGGGATCACATCTACGACTACCCCCACAGCTTCACCGGTGAGTTGATTAAAGACTTCAAGGTCAATCAAGTCTAAGATGTGATACTCATCTTCCTCTAACTCTGGGCGATCGCTGGTTGGTACCAACAGTTGATAACCGCGCAACGCCTCTGCCTGATCCCGGTTGTCTACCCCTTTGAGCTGCACAACATATAACGCTTTACCAGGGACAAAACGCCCCCAGAGTAATTCTACAGGTTGGGGTGGATTATCCCCTGGTGGTTTTAACCAGCGCTGTCCTGGCTCCTCAAACCTTTCGGGAAAGTCAGAACTTGGATAGACTCGCAACTCTCCTTTTAACCCATGGGGGGAAACAATTCTACCGATTTCTAGCCAGTCTTCATTGGTCATTTGAGCATTTTTAGGTAAGTGAAGTAAGCACTAAGGGCAAGGTAGTACCATCATCCCTAAAGAGACCCGAGAGCGTGGATAGCGCGGACCTGTCATTTAATTTTATCCTGATTACCGGCATTTTGATCAGAAAAAATACTATAAAACACACCCTAAATGATCAGGATAGTAGTATATAAAAAAAATCCAATTAAATCGTAATTTTAGTCATTTTATATTGAACAAGATCTTGCTTGTTATTTTTAACTATACAATTACTCGTTTTTGGGGTTTTAATAATAACTAACTAATGAAACTAGATAAATTATAAATAGTTTGTGAACTATAACCTATACAGTATGCCGACACTAACAGGGCTTGTGGGCTTCTGGATTTTGAAAACTGGTTTATAGACGTTATAGATACTAACAGTCTAATCAGGGTTACTTCAATCAAGGCAATTGGCCATTAGCTCAGCTTCGAGAGCTTAATGACTTTGTGCAAGTAATTGAGATTGTCCAGCTTCTCCTGATGCTGCTCGGCAATGGCACCGGACTAGGACAATTGTCTAGATTTGACCAAATCTCAATCCTTCCTCTTATCTTTGACGACATCGTAAAGCTGATTTAAACTGAATTATTCATTTATCATCCTAATAATTTCAATACCAAATGGTTAGCTATTTGTCAAATTTTTTATACATTCTCGGAGAAAGAAAACTCAGACTAATCCCTCTTCTGTTATTAATCTTACTAACCTCCCTCCTGGATACTGTAGGTATTGGACTTGTCGGGCCATTTATGGGGTTAGCTACTAACCCAACTTTGATTGAACTAAATTCTCGGCTGCATTGGGTTTATGTCAAGTTAGGTTTAACTTCTGAAGTTCAGTTTATTGCCTTGCTAGGTTTAATTATTATTGTTGCCTTCTGGACTAAATCCTTATTAAGTTTCCAAGCTCAAAAATATATCTTTAAATTTAGCTTTACTCAATACGGTGAACTATCCTCAAATTTGCTCCATGCCTACTTGGTAGCACCTTACACATTTCATATTAGGAAAAATACGGCTTTTTTAATCAACACGGTCTTGGAAGAATCTGGAGTTTTTAGTGTCAAATTCATGATTCCTTTCCTAAAAACCGTAGCCAGTTTTATTATTATATTGTTTTTAGTTATTTTACTAATAATAACCGATCCGATCGCAACAATTACTCTAGCCTTGATTTTACTAATACCCTTGGGTATTATCTACCAATTTAAAGACAAAATTTCCGAATGGGGAAAAAAGGTATCTCAATCTAAGGAGGAAATGATTCGCATCATCAATCATAGCCTTGGAGGATTAAAAGAAACACGCATCATTGGTTGCGAATCTTACTTTGAAAGGCAAATGAGTGATCAAGTCGATCAACTGGTTAATGGCATGACATCATTTCATACTTTCCAAGCTTTGCCTCGCATTATAATTGAAGCAATTTTAGTGACATTTTTAGTAGCTTTTGTATCTATAGTCTTAGTCTTTAACCTTGGGACAGAAAATATTATCGAAGTTTTAGGTATTTTCGCTTTGGCTTCCGTGCGCATGATTCCAGCATTTAGTCATTTAACATCTAATATTGCTTTGATGCGAAACGCCAGCTATTCGATTAATAAAATATACTTGGATTTAAAAGAGTTAGAAGACATTGAAGTAGAGGAAATTTTTGAACCTAAATATTTATCAGATTTATCTCCCCTATCCAAGCCTAATACTCCCTCAGAGCAATTCAGTAATTTTGCAAAGTCTATTGACGTTAATAGAAGTCTATCACACCAGGATAATCAGATCGAAATTGATAGAATTACCTACCGATATCCCAAAGTTTTAGACCCTACTATTATGAACATATCCTTGACTATCAACAAAGGTCAATCTATTGCTTTAGTCGGTAAATCAGGCTCAGGTAAGACAACATTAGTTGATGTAATTTTAGGTCTCTTAGCACCTGAAAGTGGTGAGATTAGGTACAAAGGTAAATCCATATATAAGAATCTGCGTTCCTGGCAAAATTTAATTGGCTACATCCCACAGTCGATTTTTCTCATAGATGACACAATCGAAGGAAATATTGCCTTTGGTGTTCCAAAGCATTTGATTGATCGAGAACGATTAGATCAGGCTATCCAATCTGCTCAACTTGCGGAGTTTGTTGACCAATTACCTGAGGGAGTTAAATCTGTTGTTGGTGAACGGGGAGTGCGTTTATCTGGTGGTCAACGGCAGCGGATAGGAATTGCTCGCGCACTTTACCATCAGAGGGAAATTTTAGTCCTAGATGAGGCGACTTCTGCACTAGATAATGAAACTGAACACTTGGTTAATGAAGCAATTAAATCTTTGAATGGCACTAAAACGATGATTATTATTGCTCACCGTCTCTCTACTATTGAACATTGTGATTGTATCTATTTACTCGATCAAGGTCGTTTAGTGAAGTCAGGTACTTATCAAGACATCATTTTAAATTAACAAAGCCTTAATTTTTGAATTGGAAAAGAGCAGGAGCAGGTTAGTTATAGCAATTCTATCTCCCATGAGGTACAAACAGATCGGGTGCATCTCATATTTGTAAATGTTGCGTAGGGTGCGTTAGGGGGGCTCGCCGTCATTTTCAGCCTCGTAGCCAGCCTTGGGAAAGTCTGCCCCGTAACGCACCACGGGGTCAAACACCAAAAATGAGATGCACCCAACAGATCCCCCTAAATCCCCCTTAAAAAGGGGGACTTCAGCTGCAATATCAAACCTGCTCCTAAATGACTAGCTTACTTTTACCAAAACTAAATTATCTTCTTCCTTTGTTTCATAGCTTTTCAATGGTTTGTCTGCAGGTCCTTTCGTTACTTTGCCATCTAAA
Source organism: Moorena sp. SIO3A2 (assembly GCF_010672265.1). Taxonomy (NCBI): domain Bacteria; kingdom Bacillati; phylum Cyanobacteriota; class Cyanophyceae; order Coleofasciculales; family Coleofasciculaceae; genus Moorena; species Moorena sp. SIO3A2. The sequence continues at coordinate 186,660 of NZ_JAAHHC010000002.1, read as the reverse complement.
TCAAATTTAGAACCGTGGCAAGGACAGGCAAATATCTTGTCCTCTTGCTTCCAATCCACGCTACAACCTTGGTGAGTACACCTAGGGTTCACGGCAACAAGACTATTGTTGCTCAGATTACGCACGACTAGAATATCTGCTATCTTGTCGCTAATTTTGCCTTTTTCTTCTAACTCCTGCACTGTGCCAACGGCTTGGAATCCATCCTCTCGCACCGACTTATCAATATTAGGGCTTTTCTTTTCTGTTGCTTTTGGGGGACTTTGATCAGGACTACAGGCAGCTAATGCTACTGGTAGATAAGTAGCCAATGCACCAATACCAAACCAGCCCATAAATTTACGACGATCCATACTATACCTCTATGTGGAAAACCATTAATTATGATAATAAACCATAATTAACAATTAATTATATTATCTCTAAAACCAGGAATTTTGAATCGAAACCATTACCAGCTAATTTAGCTGGATACTATCTTCGTAATTAGTTGGTATTTTGCCTTTTAATTGAGTTTTAATTCGGTTTAATTTTCTTTAGCCATAACCGGTTGGTTTGGACTCAACTGTTTCACTAGATTTTTACTAGATTTAAAGAGTAACCAACGGTTATGTCTGCTAGCTGCAGCTGCTACAAATAATAAGTCTAAACCAACTAAGGTCCCGACAATTAATTCTGAGCCACCAGTGCTAAATCCATAACTGTGTAAACCAGTACCGAGAACAAAGTTAACGCCGTACCAAGCCATCAACACAGCATTAAAACAAACTACACTAATGACTGCCATACCAAAGTCTGCTAACCATCCTACCAGACGACCATGTAAGGGGACTATGTAACACATTAGGGCAATCAACGCCCAGGTTTCTTTGGGGTCCCAACCCCAGAAGCGACCCCAGGAGAAGTGAGCCCAGATGCCACCGAGAATAATGCCAGTAGTGAGCAGTAAAACACCAATTTGTAGGACTCGATAGTTGAATTTTGACAGATGGGAAATTCGTTGAAAGGATTGGGGAGCAACTAGATAATGTCCTAGAATAATATGTCCTAATCCCATAGCTAATGCAAAACTAGCATAGCTAAGGGTAATGGTGGGAACGTGGATACTTAGCCAGAAGTTGTCCCGTAGTACTGGTACAAGGGGGGCAATACTTGGATCTAGGACGGCTGGAAGACTGTCTGCTAGAAGAAGACAAAGGATTGATAAAGGAGCAGCGGCTAACAGATAGTATTTTGCTCGGTAGATTAGCTCAAATACTAGGGCGATGGCGGCAATCCCAAATCCAACCCAGACTACGGATTCATACATATTGGTGACTGGGGGACGTCCGGCAATTTCCATGCGGGTGATAAAGCCGTAGCCTTGGATGAAAAGACCTGTCAGGAAAATTCCTACTGCACCTGAGTAGAGGTCTAATTGCTTGACCGATAATCCTAATAACAAGACTATTAATGCGATCGCATAAATTTTCCAGGCTTTACTAAAGGGGCGAAAACTAGAGAAGTTAACTTCCCGTTGCAGCACGGAATCCTTGGGGTAAATTTCAGGGCTAAGAGCGGCTAACTCCTGATGTAGTGTTTCCGCGACTTGCCCAACCTCAAGAGTAGTCAGTAGGGGGTCTAAACGATAGGCTTGTTTGAGTGTTTGGTAACTCTGCTGTAGAGGGGTAATTTGTTCGTTGGTGTAATACTGTTGCGATTGAAGTATGCTTACCCAAGTGCCTTTACTATCACTGGGATGGGGAACTAGGGGTAGGGTATCAGTACCTACCGTGCGTAACATTAATGCTAGTCTGTCTTCTATGGTGAGGGCTTCTCGTTCGTCTCTGGTCAGCTCAATGTTGTCGGCTTGTTTTTGATTGGCTTCCAGAACGATGGCACCTAGGTTGGAACTGACTAATTCTCGGAAGGAGAAGTATTTTCGTTCTAGGTCAAGACCAATTTTTTCCTTGAGGGGGCGGTAGGTCAGTATAATAAAGGGTTCTTGGTTCCAGTCTCGGTTATTAAACCATAGGGATAGGTAGGTTTGGAGATAGTTGAGGGTTTGATTGTTTTCTAGGCGGTAGTTAGTTGAACCGTGGATTTTGGCTACGGTTTCTCGGGCTACGGTGTCTAAGGGTTTTTTGCGCCCATCCAGTTGAACGGCTAGGGTTTGTAATGGGTCTAGGGGTGATGGTTGGAGTTGGGTTGGAGGTATGATCAGGATTAGGATTCCGAGACAAAGTCCGATCAGGAGTTGGAGTGGTTTCATCAGAGCACAGAAGTAAAAGCTACACAGAACTAAACGCTAATCTCAACTAGAAGAAAGTATGTTAGGGAGAATGATAGTACAAGGGAACTTCGGACTCCTCTGGCTGGCGGCGCAGTTTTTTAGCTATCCCTCGACCATAGAACATGATGGTGATGCCACCGATTACTAGACCAGAGCCTGTCCAAGTTAAGGCAGTTACCCAGGCTGGTTCTCGCTTGATTTGTAGGGTTGATTGTTTTAAGTCACCGGGATTCCAGGAAGCTTGGGCTATTTTCCAGCCTTGATACCAGGTGGGATGGTTCATCCAAACGTTGCGCTGGGAGATGACGTGGTGATCCCGGTCTTCTATCCGGATTTTGCTAGTCCACATGGCAACGGAATCACTGCCTTCATTGCGTTCAACGATGAAGTCTTCTAATGCGATCGCAAACGGCAGTTGCAAGAGTTTGGGACTAAAGGCAGCAAAGATTTCTCCTGTTGGTTCGTTAATCGTAGTCGGTTCGCCCCAGGGTAACCAGGTTTGGGTTCCGGTTTCGGTGCTGACTAATAAGGCTGGTAGTCCCTTAACGGTTGGGTCAAATACAGGTATGACCTGACGATTGATTTTGCCATGGGGAATATACTCGTCTAGGGTAATTTGGAAATCTGCCCAACCGGGACTGACAGCTTTTCCAACCTCTAAAGTCCCAGATTTAAATCCTTTCGAGGAATGGGCAGCATAGAATAGCTGACCTGATTGAGTCACGATTACCCGGAAATAATCCTGTGATTGCTGGGGTTGAATGTTATAGCTAATCTCAATTCCTTCTAGGGGTTTTCCTGATACCACTGAACGAATTGGCGGAAAGTTCTCCTTTCCAAACACAAACCAGCGTTCCATCCCTTCTAGTGTGGATACCTCCAACTGTACTGCCGGATTTCTCAGTTGTTGGGAGGCCGTGGTCGGTTGGTTGTTGGGGTCTAGTCGGAAATCCGGCCAGAAATCGACGACTTTGACTGAGGAGTCTGGGGCTTGGGATGACAGAGCTTGTTTGATATCGATAATCTCTGTATCGATCTTGTCCCTTTCTTTTGAAGTTACCTCGATGGTACCCCAAGGACTCAGGTTTTGTTCTTCCGGGGGGGATAGCAGAGATTTGCCTTTTCCTGTCGCTACCGTATCGACCTGAATGATTTCTAATTCAGCTGGCCCAATCCCCACTTTGCTATAGGCTACTGGGGCTACAGCTAAATAGCGCTCTAGGGTTTGCCCCATGCGATCGCTTTTCAACCGTAATCGCACTGCTGGATTATCTACTGCTAGATTATCTGCCGTTGCCCCTTCCGTAAAACTGACTGTTTTGATGGTTTTGTCGCTGTAGCCTACCAAAGACAGTTTCCCAATTTGCTTGGGCATGACTGAACCATCTGGCTTGATCAATACATCAGCCTGCTGCCACTCTGATGATGGTGTCATCACTTCTAACAATTCCCCTTCAACCCGAATCTGATTGCTCGAAGCCGTATCGGTACGCAAAGGTAACATGCCCTCTACACCTAAGTGGATTACAGCTGCTGAACCAGCGATAATTACGATGATACCAAGATGGGTCAAAGCAAAGCCGATTTTACGCGCACCTCGCCAGGGGTAACGATACAGAGCTGAGACCGCTAGGTTGAGGGCTAGTAGGAACATTAAGGCCCCAAACCACGGACTTTTGTAAATCTCTTGTTGCACGGTAGTTGACCCTACCTGAGATTCGTAAAACGTCGCCCCAATTAAGATAGCGACAATCATACTAAGTAAAGGGACAGCTAGTTTAATCGAGCCAATAAATTTCAAGGTATGCTCAAGCATATAGCAATCCTAGGTTATTTGTGAACATACTGGTCAAGATTGGTAGCACACAACATGGTTCAGTAACTATAAGGTAATCAGGAATAGTTTTTACCAATAGTTTAGGACTTATCTCTATATAATACACCCTGGTATAAAACAATTTTATCAACACAAGCTTTTTCCTAAATTATGTTTTTTTTCGCTTTTTTCAAACTAAGCGATCGCTTTTACCAAAACGCCTTAACGTCATGAACAAATACCATTAATTTAATTTAATACTGTATTAAATTATACATTTAGCAAGTTTTTAATCTTAAAGGTGTACTAAATTAGTCTACTAATAGTCTACTAAATTAGACATTGCTAAACGGTTGCGTAAACGCGATCGCTAACATCAGACTTCGATACTGGCCATATTACAGTCTGTCTACAATTTCCCATCTGTAAGGAATTGTCACTAACACCAGACCGAATCCAGATCACGTTTGAGGTTATCTATGCTGTTGTACACTAGTCCATCTAGCCCACTTACCACAACCAATCCTGAGGAAATCCTGAAGCGATATGCTAGGGGAGAACGGGATTTTCGGGGCATAAATCTGAGTGAGGAAATGTTGAGTTGGGTAGATCTTCAGGGGATAAATCTCAGTGGTGCTCAGCTTTATGTATCTATCTTAGAAGGAGTTAACCTTACCGAAGCGAACCTTACTAGAGCTAACCTCAGTTGGATAGACTTAACTGCAGCTACTTTAGTCAAGGCAAATTTGACTGAAACTAACTTACATAAAGCCGATTTGCGTGAAGCAGATTTGAGTGGTGCTAACCTTCAGGGAGCAGATTTGAGTGGTGCTAACCTTCAGGGAGCAGATTTAAGTGGTGCTAACCTTAGTGGTGCGGACTTAACTAGTGCAGTCATGTCTCGTAGTTTTGATATCGGTATCTTAAAAGCAGCTTTCTAGACAGATATTATTTAAGGTTGAAGGGTTGTTCGCGTAGCGTGGCCAAAGGCCAAGGTTGAAGGGTTGTTCGCGTAGCGTGGCCAAAGGCCAAGGTTGTTCGCGTAGCGTGGCCAAAGGCCAAGGTTGAAGGCTTGAAGGTGGTTTGGTTGAAGGTTGTTCGCGTAGCGTGGCCAAAGGCCAAGGTTGTTCGCGTAGCGTGGCCAAAGGCCAAGGTTGTTCGCGTAGCGTGGCCAAAGGCCAAGGTTGAAGGCTTGAAGCTTTAAAGTTGGTTTGTTTAAGCTTTAATAAGCTGTAACTTTCTAACCTGTAACTTTCTAACCTGTAACTTTCTAACCTGTAACTTTCTAACCTGTAACTTTCTAACCTGTAACTTTCTAACCTGTAACTTTCTAACCTGTAACTTTCTAACCTGCAACTTTCTAACCTGCAACTTGTCACCTATGGTAATCCTGTTTTCAGGATAATAGCTCTTGCAGCACTTTAGTGATAATTGGTTCAGGGATTTTGCCAACTAGGATTTCTGTCTCTTCCTGATTACTGTCTAGAAATGTGAATTGAGGCACACCAGTCACTCGGTATTTTTCAATGGGTTTAGCCCACTGGGGGTCATCTACATTTAGCATCACCCAATTGACGGTTTCTCCATACTGTTGGTGCAATTTGTTCAGGATGGGAGCCATGGATTGACAAGTGGTACACCAGTCAGCGTAAAATTCTATTAAAGTGGGCTTATTATTGCTTAAAGCAACCTCATAAGGGACGGATTGCTTTACCATTGTCTTGATTAGAGCTAACCCAGCCACGGTTGAAGTGCTAAGGCTAGATAGATCAGAACGAGTTAGGAAAAATGTTCCAGCTGCGAATACAACAGTGATTATTCCTACAACAATGCTGAGTTTTGCCCTGAGTTTTCCTTTCTCACTATTCATGATTACCTCTTGCCAAAGTATTCTATTAATCAAATATACCTCCCACACCTCCTTGTTCCCTGCTCCCGATTCCCGATTCCCGATTCCCGATTCCCGATTCCCGATTCCCGATTCCCGATTCCCGATTCCCGATTCCCGATTCCCGATTCCCGATTCCCGATTCCCGATTCCCGATTCCCGATTCCCGATTCCCTATTCCCTATTCATTGATAGTAATAGGCCAGAAATATGTGAAATCCTAGCATCACAAAGAAGACACTGACTAGGAAGATATGGGTGGATAGCCAGATAGAGCGTAGATTACGAATTAGGGGGCCTTTAGAGATACCCGGTAGGATACTGCCAATGCCATCCTTTGCTGGCAGCCAACCAAAATATTTTCTAGGAGATTCCAGCACCCCGGTTTCCGCCACAACACCTACTAGAGCGGATAAGGTTACAGCAAAAAATACCCACAGGAATATAGAATTAAAATTCTTACCTGTCGCCCCAATGGTATGAATTAATGTTGTTCCTAAAAGGGCGACTCCCAGAAAGATATGTAAACTCCGCCACAGCTGTATGGACCCAGGAATAGTAAACTTAATCATCCAGCCACGACTACGCTTTCTAGCCGTTAGTACCATCTCAAACAATACAAAGGCTAGGGATAGATAGCCGGTAATTTGCTTATAAAGTTCCCCTTGTAAAAGCTGATACCATTTAAAATAGTTGTCCCGCAGCATCGGTAGATAAATGGGACTCAGGGCAAAGGGAGTCAGAATTACCACACAGATGAAGGTGAGGATGATTAAGGTAGAAAATTTGGGCTTCATAGCATAGCGGCTTGTCGGTTAAACCTATGTTGTAAGCATTCAGCAGTCAGCAGTCAGCAGTCAGCAATCAGCAGTCAGCAGTCAGCAGTCAGCAGTCAGCAGTCAGCAGTCAGCAGTCAGCAGTCAGCAGTCAGCAGTCAGCAGTCAGCAGTCAGCAGTCAGTCTTTGGGTGATACCTGTTCGCGTAGCGTGGCCATTCGCGCGCAGCGTGGCCATAGGCCAAGGCCAATAGCCACTCAAGTAGCGTGCGCATAAGCTAATAGCTGATTGCTGATTGCTGATTGCTGATTGCTGATAGCTGATTGCTGATTGCTGATAGCTAATAGCTGATAGCTTAAACATTTCCCCTAAAAATTAGGTGCCTTGTAGAGGCAGATTAATGATGATGCCACCCATGACTTCGCCCATCTCAAAGACTTTGTCGGGATAGCGCTCTTTGTGTACAGGATGGGTGTTGTGGCAAGATACACAGGCTTCAGCGACAGCTTTATCAGGGTAGACGGCAGAATAATAGGTTGTACCAGCAATTTCTTGATAGTCTTTGTAAGGCTCACCAGTTTCAACGACTTCTGCCATCGCTTTCTTTTCAAATTCAGATTTTGGCGCTTGGTTATCGTTGATGTTCCAAGGGGAAATTAAGCCGTAGGTAAACTCTCCGCTATCAGAAGCAATCTCTGCTCCTAGACGGAACATCTGAGCTGGTAGGGGAATACCACCAGTTTGTTGCCAACCTTCAGTGGCTTCCGCATCAACTACTCCTTTTGGCTTGTCTTTGCCTTCTAATGTCTTCAAGCGGTTAACGACATGCTTGGTGTAAGCGGTGCGGTCTGCTAATAACACAGTATGGATATAATCCACAACTATTTCTGGAGCAACGCCTGAAGCTTGCTGACTGGAACCGCCACCACAAGCTACAACAGTGACGCAAATCGCTAAACCTAAGGCAATTAAGCCTACAGCTTTGGTTTTCATGCGATGTAGCAATGTCTTGATTGCCATGATTTCGTGTCTCCTCTCGTTGTATTTAATTGGTATGACGTGGCTATGACGTAGCTATGACTAGGGCTAGGAATGATTAGCGTTAGCTAGTAGCGTTAATTAGTAGCTTTTACTACTAGTAGCGTTAATTAGTAGCGTTAATTAGTAGCTTTAACTACTGTTCAGCATTACTCGACCGTTTCTTCTCAAATGCACGAATTAGATCAAAGGTTTCTAGCTTCAGGCTAGGAGGTCGAGCAAAGTTTTCCTCTACTAGCTCATCGTCGAAGATACTGTTATAGCTATACTCGACGCTGTGGCAGTTCATACAAACTTCCTTAACCATGCGATCGCGTGGTTTAAGAGTAAAGGTATTGTTGTGATTAACGACAATTGTGTTTTCTGAATTTTCCAGCTGCTGACGAGGTAGATGACAGCTAGCACAGGTGACCGATTCACCATTAGGTCTGGGTAACGTACCTTGGTCGGCCAATAGTTCGGCATGCTTTGAGTTTTGATAGTTGAGGGAGTGGGTGTCATTATGACAGGTCAAGCAGGAATCTACAGAGGCTTGCCAGGTATTTACAGAATGGACATTGTGACAGCTGTTGCAGTTCATTTGCTTGTCCATCGCTGACTCTTTCATCGGCAAATGAGCCATTGCTGGTGTCAAGGGAGATAGTCCTTCTGAGATCCGAATGCCATGCTTACCATACAGAAAGGTCTCAACTGCTACCTCATGGCAACTTTGACAACTTTCCTGGGTTGGTTTAACCACTAATTCTTTAGTGTCAGAGTCTTGGTGACAGCTAGAGCAGTTAACGTCTGCTAAGGCATGAGCACTGCCTTGCCACAACTGATTAATTTCAACTAATTCCCCTTGGGAAAGGGATGCAGCGGGATCTTTGGGCACACCCCCATTAGTGGCTAAATCAATAACGTTGTTTGCGTTACCTCGGATACCGCTGACGAATACAAACCCAATTAGGACGAGTACAATGGCAATCAGTTTTTTCATGACTCGCTCCCCAGGAATTCTTCACCTAAATCGGGAGTAGGCGCTTCTTCTAATTCCCCAGTAACTGTGCGCTCCAACAGTACAGGTTCTGGCAACATCGGCAACTGATCGATATTCTGACGCAGGAATCCTGTCGAGATGGAGCGGTGGTCGTGGAAGTTATGACAGCCTGCGGTCCAGCAACCATCCGGAGCAAATCCTGTATGACTGGCTAAGTCACCGGTGATGATGCCCTCATGGCAAGCCATACATAGGTCTGGCTTGAGGTGAACTCCTCGCCCAAACATATGGACGTGTTCGTTATGACAAGCAGTACAGGTTAGTACATCTATCTTGGTTAAGAGTTCAGCCCAACGGGGGTCACGGAACTTTTTAGATCCGTGAGCATCTGCTGCCATTTCGGCTTCGTGACAGCGCATACAGGTTTCGTTGGTGACCGGTTTAAACCCCTCATGACAGGAGTTACAGGAGACCTCAAACAAAACATGCCCCTCCGAGGTAGTGCCAGGAAGGAAGACACTGCGGTGATCTAAAGCGAAGGCAGCGCTTAACCACGTTAGTAGGATCACCATCACACCGATGATGACTACCTTGGATTGGAGAATAGTAGGCTTAAAAAACTTACCCAGATTGCTTGCCATTTTTAACTATTTACAACAGGATGGCTTACAAGAGCATGGCCAGGATCAGGGTGACAATTCCACCAGCCCCAAACACGCCACCGACTAAGGGCCAGTTAATGTTTGTTTCCGGCACCTCATACTGTTGGGGGCTGGGTTTTGTGGCCTCTGGTTTTGGGGAATCTAACTCCACTTCTTCAGAGGAATAATCCGCACCATCCAACATGATGGTGGTAATGGCTCCGTAGGCATCTACCCAGGCTTGCTTGACCTCTGGTGTCCAATCCGCCCCCAAGTATTGCTCAAAGGTTTTTAGGAGGCTATTGCCCACTAATGGATAATGTTCTGGCAGCGCTCCATACTGAACATGTCTCGCTCCTAGTCCTTTGAGGGCTGAACTGAGGGTATCTGGTTTACGTAGATTTTCTACTACCAGTACCAAGGAAGCCAGCAGTTTTTTCTTTTGCGCAACCATGTCTGTGGTATCGAACAGAGGCTGGGCGGCTGGATAATCGGTGAATAGATTTTCGTAGAAGCTGGCTACAAATTCTGTAGCGCGAGGCTTAACCTTATCAAAGCTTTGTTCTAATAGTTCGACTTGTAAAGACATTGCTATATATCACTCCCTAGGATTTAGATGGGATTTAGATGGGATTTAGATGGGATTTAACTGTTAGCTTGGCACCGAGCCCCCTATACTTACTTCAACCCACTTTTGGGTTGGAGTCATTGAGGTTGAGAGTTTGACATCCCCTAAAGGTAGATGCCCAGTGGAGATAACCTCCCACCAGGCAGGATTTTCAAGATGTCTAACTGTGTAAGGTTCCCACTGACTAACACTGACTAAGTCGATGTGATTAGATCAATAGTCCATATCGAGATATAACGATAGGTTTCACAATCGGGAAACATCGTAGCTTTTGTTACAAAGAATTTATAAAATTTTATATTATGCATCAAAATATTGCATTTAATACATTTTGGATTTGATAATTAGGCTTTTGTTGGAGAACGCTTAAATTAGAGTCCGATATTCGGCGTTGCTGAATCTTCGAATTAATAGGAGTAGAGTGGGCATCCTGCCCGCCCGAACATATATGTGTGGAACTGGCTTGATGCCAGTTCCACACATATATTGAAACTGGCAAGATGCCAGTTCCACGCCTGATGCCCATTCCACAGGTGCGACCCAAGGCCGCGAGGGATTGCTCGCGGCCTTGGAGGCGCGCACCTGACTCTTAAAATCATTCCATTATTAAGTAACGCTGGAAAATCAGCTGTTCGTCGGATCAGTCTCCTGTGTGATCGAGATAGTAGTCCAATGCAGTGAATTTGATGCAGTTAATTTTTTATTGCCGTGAGGCAACGATTAAACAATGCTGAACATTTTAAAACAAGCAAGTCTTGCTGGACAGCAGGAAAATTTTTCATTACTCACTCACCATCTTCAGCAGTTGTCCTTAGGGAAAAATGGTCAGACACAGCAGCGGTTAAGTGATGAAGAGTTTCAGCTAGCTTTGAGTCTGGGATTACAGGTGCTCAAGAGTGGGGATTTTCAAGAAAAATGGGCTTTAGTAAAGGTGCTACCAAAACTGGGGAAAGCCGTTATTGCTCCGGTGATCAGCATCCTAGAAGATGAAGCACTAGATTTGGAAGTCCGTTGGTTTGCTGGTCGGATCTTAGGTCAGTTTGATGACCCGGCAGTAGTGATGGTGCTAGTCAAATTGCTGAAGGATGGTGAGGATGAAGAGTTAGCCTATATGGCTTCTGAGGCACTGGCAAACATTGGGACTTCAGCGGTGGCGGCTTTAAGCCGTTTCCCAGAATCCCCAGAGGCCAGATTATTGGCAGTGCAAGCCCTGGCTCATATTCACCGTCCGGAAGTGATTGAGCCATTGCTGAGTGTGGTTAATGACCCCAGCTCGGAAATACGGGCTACTGCTATTGAAACCCTCAGTAATTTTCGCTCACCCTCAATTACTCCAGTTCTCCTGAATGCCATAAGCGATCAAGTGGCAGCGGTGAGGAAAGAAGCGGTGATTGGTCTAGGGTTACTACGCACTCTGTTGCCAGATTTAGATCTAGTCAAGCGGATTAAACCATTGCTTTATGACCTGAATTTGGAGGTTTGCCACCAAGCTGCGATCGCACTCGGGCGTTTAGCTACCTTGGAAGCCCATCAAGCGTTAGTTAAGGCACTCCAGTCACCAGCTACACCAATCAGTTTACAAATCGAGATTGTCCGTGCTTTCAGTTGGGAGTTTACTACCAATTCCCTACAACAGTTACAAGCAGTGCTGAGGGAGGCACCCACACCAGTCTGTCGGGAAATCATTAGCGTCCTGGGGATGGTAGAGTCAGACTATTTGAAACCCAAAGCCGCTGAGATTTTGATCGACTTTTGTCAATCAGGGCAAGTGGCTACCGAAGATCACCAAATCAAACAAACTCTAGCCATGTCCCTAGGACAATTAGCTCAATTTAAATCAATACCCTTACTCAAAGACTTGGTGGCAGATTCAGATCACTCCGTGAGCTTGCATGCGATCGCAGCCCTCAAAAAATTCTGATTGTAAATTCTCATTCTAAATTCCCTTTAGTCTAGGGGCGTAAAGCCTTCATGGTCTACCGTTGCTAAGGCTTGCATTTTTTTGTGCTATACTCTATAATTGTGGTTTAATTCAGAAGTGGGCTACCCCTTAACTCAAATCCCTAAGGTGGACTTTAATTGAGGAAAGCCGATCTGAGCCATCCATAGAGACAACAGAAAAATCAATAAAAGCAAAGATATTGCGGAGCAAGCGTGGTTTAAAAGCCAATTCTGGGCGTTTGCTTCATGATTTTGCCACAAAAATTTGCTACCATCAAGTACACTCGCGAACCCTAGGGGACGATTTAATAGAAGGCCATTGAGTAGTCCAGCCTCAATTGTTCCTAGACTTGCTCTGTGGATGGAGAAATACGAGTGAATATAAACGACGATACCGTATTCAAAGCACTTCTGAGTTCACTGAACACAAATCCAGGCTTTGACTTTACTAAGCACCAGATTCCAGGTCAAAAGTGCCTCAAAATTGAATCACTAGATCCTAAGCAATCCTCTCTAAAGCCGGAGCTGCTCTATGCTGCTCTAGAGGAACTCTCTACCGGTTTTGAGGAACTCAGCGAGAAGTATGAGGCTTTGCAAGCGGCTTACGCTGTGTTACAAGCACGGCAACAACACTACCATAATTTGTTTGAATTGGCTCCGGAGGGTTACCTGGTAACCAATGCTCAAGGAATTATCCAAGAAGCAAACAGTGCAGCTGCTAGTCTACTAAACGTACAGCAGTATTATCTGGTGGGTAAACCGCTGATGAGCTTTATCAGTGAAGCTGAGTCTAATCGGTTCGACCTCCAACTCCACCAGCTCCAGGAATTGCAAAAGCTCAAGGACTGGCAAGTGGTATTGTGTCCACGGCAAGGTAAACCTGTAGCGGTTGATATGTCAGTGTCTGTCTGTTGTGACTCTCAAGGCAATGTGGTTAGTATCCAGTGGATCATACTTAATGTGACTGGGTTCTAGAACCGCTAAAAGAGCTCGAAGTCAAAAACATCAGGGCTCTACAATCCGGTTTTATCATTACCCTTTCTCTGGAATTGAGGAAATTCCTGAGTAAGATCATCAATTAACTAGCACAGATGGCTGATTGTGCTTCTCTGCTTGGGTTGACAAGGCTAATCCGTTACCCTTACCAGATTTTATCCAGCTTCAGCACGAAACCAGGCAGTACCGACTCATCACCCTTGACCGTAGCCGGATTGTCCAACTGTTCCACTTCTACCCCAGGACGGTAAATATACACCTGACGACTATTTGGGTCAATCAACCACCCCAAGCTAGCGCCATTTGACCTGTACTCCTCCATCTTGTTCTTGAGATCTTTCACCCTATCAGTGGGGGAACGCAATTCAATCACAAAATCCGGGCATATGGGAGCAAATTTTTGCCTTTGTTGAGGTGTTAGGGCTTCCCATCTTTCTAACTTTACCCAAGAGGCATCAGGGGAACGTTCTGCACCATTGGGAAGTTTGAAACCAGTGGATGAGTCAAAACCTACTCCTGTACCGTCCTGTTCCACCCAAGTCCACAACTGACCACCTATACTTAGATTACGTTTTCCGGTTTCACCTCCTGTTGGGGGCATAACAATTATTTCTCCCTCTGATGTCCGCTCAATACGTAATTCTCGGTTAACCTGACAAAATTCAAAAAATTGGTCATCATCCATCTCCAGTGCCGGGGGCATCCTCAGCACAATCGGATTAGTTTCAACAGCTGTGGTGGCGAATGTCATGATTTAGTTGCTTCCCGCACAACAGAGTTTCTTCTATTCTAGTTATTGGTACTTACAGCGGTTTTCAATTCGGTGAGGTACAAATTTCTACGTTTTAGGGAGCAGGGAAGAGGCAAGAGGCAAGAGGCAAGAGGCAAGAGGCAAGAGGCAAGAGGCAAGAGTGAAAAAATTCTGTGTACCTCAGGTGCGACCCGTGGCGAATTTAATTCTTAATGGGTCAAGCGCACCTAATAGTTATGAAAAATGCTGTAACTATCAGACTACAATTTGTTGTGTACCGACAAATTCTGTTTCAAAGGTTAAATTTTCATCTTCTAGCAGCATTTCAATTACTTCTCGCAAATTTTCCTTTAACTCGTCTAAGGTTTCTCCCTGAGAATGTGCGCCTTTAAATCCTGGAATATAACCAACGTAGAGATTGCTATCTAAATCTCGCTCAACAATTGCAGTAAATGTTTTCATGAAATTCTAGTTTTTTAATTTAATAATATCTTCTAGCGGTTTGCGACTTTTCAAGTAGCGTGAGCTTTTAGCTGACGGCTGACGGCTGACGGCTGTTCGCGCTACGTCATAGCCCCTTAGCGCCAGTCACCGATTATAACAAAGTGTGCCCAGTAATAGGGATGACTGAATTCATACTTTTTTAACATACTTAACTGAGCACGGCGCAGGGCTTCAGCTTTAGTAACGTTCCGTTGAGTAAATTCTTGGTAAAACTGAACCATCAGCTCAGCAGTGGATTGGTCGTCAACAGACGCCAGAGTGCCGACAATACTTCGTATTTTAGACCTTAGGGCTACTCCCGCAAATCCAAAAGGTGTTTGATTATTCCCTTGAGCAATTTCACAAGTACTGAGGACGAGTAATTCAATGGGATTGGATTTTTTGTGTTTTTTTGAATGCAGTAACTTCTCAAATTCCTTGGCTGTAATTTTTTTGTCCCAAGCCAATATAAATGTATCTTCTGAAGAAAACTCTCCATTGGTTGCCAAGTGAACTATAGGGAAGTAAGAGGAGTTAAGTGCGTTTTCCAGGGCTTTACCAGTGAAGTCCTGATTAAGTAGGATTGAACTTGGTATCATTGAGCTAATTTTTTTTACCTCCACCTCAACAAAGGGTAATGGTGAATAGCCTTGGCGGGATTCAGAAACTCCAGCAATCAAAGCTTTTAAAGGTTTTTGTTTCTGGGGCTGAGGCTCTAGACTCTGTAAAGCGGGGGTCACAGCAATGGCATATTTTTCTACTAAATACTGCTCGCCATCGTGGAGAGCTGCCATGGGAATATTTCCTAGCCTACTATTGGGCACAAATACGATAGTCTTGATGTTGCTTTTAGCTAACTTAGTTTCTGCTGGTTTAATCAGCAATTCGTAAATTTTTGGGGAGAATCTACGCCATAAACGTCTATGCACGATTCGCACTGCCTCTTTAAAACTGCTAAGCGTTTCCTCAACTTCTTCTGCAGATAAAGGTGTTGAGTAGCGGTGCAAGGGTTGACCGGGCAAGTGAAGAATTACTTCCAAGCGGTCTTCCAAAAGAATAGGATAGATTACTGCTGCTTGGGAATCAATTTGGTCAATTTGGATGAGATTAGGATTCAAAGGAACTATCTCACGGAAGTTATTGAGTTCAGTCAAATGGAGAGATTCAATAACCTGACGAACTTTTCTGAGATTTTGCTGGTTAGAGCCAGTTTCCTCAGAATCCAAAAGTGACCCGATAAACCCCTGATAAACACTCTCTACAATTTCTCCAAAAGAAACCCGTATAGCTGGATTTATCCTAGTTAAATCCCTACCTAAGGATTGGATAGTATCAAAAGCTTTGGCGTAAGCAGACGACGCTCTTTGAGTATCTCCTTGAGCTGCGAGTAAACGAGCTTGGGCATTTAAAGATTGGGCAAGAAGAGCTGAGTGATCTAGAGAGTTTCTATTATCTGCATTGGCTAATAGTTTCAAACTTTCTGAAACTGCCTTATTTGCCTGATCAAACTGTTCAAGTTGCTGATAGGCAATAGCAATATTGCTCAGCAGCATGGCTTGTTTGAGTTCATAGTCTTGAATCTCAAAGGACAGAGCTGCTTTTTTCCAGGCTCTTTCTGCCTGAGAGCGCTTATTGGCTTTGTAAAGTTTTCCAGCTACTTCAGATAGCTGCGAGACATTTTGAAATTCTTGCTTTACCTGGTTAAGTTCTATCTTGGCAGAATCAACCTGGCGATTCGCGTTTACCAATAGAATTACTGTTAGTATTCCAGAAATCCCAGCTCCCAATAACGCTAAAATTAAGACACCTAATCCGAACCGCATCTGCCCTTTGGCTTTCCGATTCGCCTCAGTTAGTACCAGATTTCTCTTCTGGGTTGCTTCCCTATCTTTCCTCTCTCTCTCTAATTCCGCATCTCGTTCTTTTTGAGCAATTTGCTCCTCTATCTGCTTTTTCTCACTTGCTGCCAGAAACTGCTGATCTAAATAACTTAAATTCTTACCCTTTGCCCAGGCTTGAGCATTCTTTAGAGTTTGACCCCGCAACAACAGTGACTGATCCTGACAATCCGAGGCCACCCAAGCCCTAAAGGCTTCGGAATAGGGACGTAACTGGGCTAATTCTTGCTTAATCCACTCCTGATTAAAGACTTCACGGTAGATCGGGTTATAGACTTTAAGCACTGGAGAGGTTCCAAGTCTGTGCTTGACCACTAACCCAGATAACTGTAACTTGCCCTCTTCAAAACTGTTATTAGCAACAACTTCCCCCTGCTGCCACACCTGCTGATACAATTCCAACAAATAGGCAGCCCGTTGCTCATTACAAAGAATGCGATCGCGTATGGTCTTCAAGTGTTCCGGTTGATCGGTAGCTTCCCAGTTCTCGATAAAATGCGATCGCACTAATGTCTCAATCCATTCCTTCTCCCTCTCCTTCTCCCCCCTTGTTAAGGGGGGTTGGGGGGGATCCAAACTTGTTAAGGGCTTCTCAATCGATTTATTCTCCCCCCTTATTAAGGGGGGTTGGGGGGGATCCAAACTTGTGAAGGATTGGGGGGGATCCAAACTTGTGAAGGATTGGGGGGGATCCCAACACCCAGAACTAACCACCAACTGACAGAGCTTTTGAGTAAGAAACGGTTGTCCTCCTGTCCACGTTACTATCTCCTCGATAACAGCTTGGGGGTTACTGACGTTTCCCTCCAATCCCTTGACTAACGGCTCAACTTCATGGAGTTGAAAGCCATGTAACTCAACTGCTCGGCCAATATTAAACGGGGTGCGGTCTTTATCTGCTATTAAATCCCCTGGTGTCGCCACCCCCAACAGCACAAAACTGATGCGATTATAGGCAGAATTTTCCGCCCGTTTGTTATAACAGGCTCGAATTAGGGCAAAGAAGTCATCTTTAAACGCCAGTTGCAGAACGCTATCAATTTCATCAATAAAAATAACAATCCGTTCGGCAATTTGGATCAGTAAGACTTCTTCGATAAACTCCCGAAAAAGCTGTACTGGGGGAATATCTTTGTGCTCATTGAGCCAGCTGCGAAATGATAATTTCTCCTGTAGACCGAATCGGTTAATCAGAGTTTTGGTTAAACCGCCATACCATTTCTCTGGGGTAACCTGTTGGGTTCCTAATTCCGTAATATCAATGGATGCACAAGCCACTCCCTGGTTTTGCAGCCGTTTCATGGTTCGCACTCTCAGGGAAGACTTCCCCATCTGGCGGGAATTCAAGACATAGCAAAACTCTCCAGCCAGCAACTGCTGATAAAGTTCCCCGTCAGCGGTACGCACCACATAAGTACTAGCATCCGGTGGTAGGCATCCCCCAACCTGATAGGCTCCTGTACTCATGACAGTTCCCCTAGGTGGTCTCTAAAATACTGTCGATATAAATTACAACTGAGCCTGACCTGATTGCCCTGCTTTTTCACTAGCCCCATGCTGTACAACTTATAGGCTGCTATCAAGTCCAGATGCACAGGAGTGTTAGCATCAATCACCTGTAACAGTGCTTTGGCCAAGTCTGGGTGTGGTTGCAGCATCCGCCACAGATGTCGCAGGTGGTTAGCGTAGATGCCAGCATCTGTGGGAGCAGCTTGCAACAGTTGCGCCAGGGAGTCATTACCGTGGATTTGGCAGTGAGATAAGGCTTGCTGTACCAGATCAGGATGACCTCCCACCATCCCCATCAGTTGCTCCACAAGGGATTCACTCCAATCCTGTCCATGTTGTCGGGCTAATTCCTGGACTTGTTCCGGGGTAAATTCTGGTAATTCAATCGGCACGCCCACATTAAACGGGGATTCATTAATATTTAGAGGAATATAGACATCTGTGGAATGGACAACCACCAACCGTAACCGTTTCCAGACCTGTTCCACTTTCCCCCGTTCGTGCCACGCCCTCAGCAATCCCAAAAACTCTGAAGCCACCTCAGGGTAGGGAAAAACTCGGTCTACTTCATCGAGACATAAAACCACGGGAGCCCCAGCTTCAGGCAGAAGATAGTTCTCAAAGTATTCGGTACAATCGACCTTAGCGGTGGAAAAGTCTTCATCCCAATAGTCTCTTAACCGATTTGGTATCTTCAAGCTTTGGGCAACACTGATACAAAACCACTTGAACAATCGATCCACATCGGTCAAGTCATTGCTATTGGCTAAGTGAAAATTTAAATAGGCCTTTCGGTAGCCCTTCTGGGCAAGCTGATCCAACATTCTCACCATCAGCAATGTCTTCCCCATCAGCCTCGGGGCTTTAATCCTGACCAAGGCACCGGGACCTAAAAGGGCTTGATAACAGGAGTGTTCAATGGGAGGACGTTCAACATAAATCAATGAAGAGTCTTCTTCAGGGCAGTGTGTGTACAATACTTCTGAATTTACTTTTACATTGGCTGACGTATCATTGTCAATGTTGTCCTCAAAAAATGCGATCGCATTCCAGTCTTGCCCCAGTTTTTCACTAATTTCTTTGAAATTCAGGTTATCTACAGCTCTGCCATTGAGATAATTATTGACGGTTGATAGAGATATCAATAACTCATCAGCTAAATCTTTCTGGCGAGGGAAACCGTTGCGTTGAACCGCTAATTTTACCTGGTCAATATACTCTGGGCGAACTCTAAGTGAGCGTGGCATGGTCTAGGTTAGATGAGCTAATCAAACTATAACGCTCTTTCCTAGGGACTTAGCCCAACTCAGGTACAACTCAGGCATAACTCACCTTTTAACCTACGGCAAATTCTGTCAACTTACGTGCGTTGGGGTCATGATAACCGATCACAATTTCTGACTTAGGTACTCCTAATTCTACGAGCTCATCGGCTACACCAACCCCAGTACCATCATGTTGAATCCAGATTTTTTCTCCCTTGATATCAATATGGATCAACGAACCACAAACTCGACGGTCACCTGACCAGCCAACTGTTACTAGTAAATAATGATCATCGTTGTGGTCAAACACTGTAAATTGTTCAATCTCACCATAAGAAGGTACAAACTGTTTATGTCGAGCTAACACCTGCTGAATCCATTGCCGATACTGGTTCAATCGTTCCACTGTACAACTACCTCCTTGTCTGGGTCAAAAACTAGTAGTTTTACCTTGTATTATTTTAGGCTTATTCGCCATTTTCAGTGGCACCGTCTCTAAGGAAGGCGCATTTTTTAAAAAATACATCCACAACTCATCGAGTTGGTCTAACTCCTCCAACTGCTTCTCAAACTTCGGTAATTCTACAAACACTAATTCTAAGTTATTTTCTACGTAGCTGATGTTGGGTGCATCTCATATTTGTAAAAAGGGAGTGTGGGGCCCGGGCGCGGGGAGTGTGGGAATTTTTGCCTAATTGCCAAACTCAGATGCACCCTCCCTGTTCCCTGTTCCCGATTCCCGATTCCCGATTCCCGATTCCCGATTCCCGATTCCCGATTCCCGATTCCCGATTCCCGAATTTAATAATTGTTTATTGTTACTTATAACAGTGTTAATTAAAATAAATATGTATCATATATCAAAAATTTGGATTACAGAGGTTAAACCTGATCTAATATCGAATATTATTACCATAATTGCATAATTAATATGCTTTAATTCCATCAAGCCTAAATTTTTTGTATTAAAAAATACAAACAAAACCTCCATCCAAGGTAATTCTTAAAATCGTTAAAGTTAATCGTCTCTTAACTATCCCTTGATCAAAAACTGATCAAAAAGGGCTCAAATGACACTAACTCAGGACAAAGGAGCATTACGGGATCGGGAGATGAGCAGAAAAACTACCAGAATTCTGAAGCTGGTATTTCCTGATCTGTTATCTCTGTGTGCCATGTTGTAATCAATTTGTCATGAATTAGTGACAGACCTGACAAGAGACGGTAGTCGTGTTGACTTGACGGTAGTCGTGTTGACTTGATCGAGTCAAAACCCTGATTGAGTGTGAGGAAACCCTGTGAACAGATCAAAAAATTTGTGGCTCTCTGTGCTAAAATGCCCCACCTTGTTTGTTGGGGCAACCCTATTGATTTCATCCTCAGCAGTAGCAGCAACTGAGGAAGCTTTGCCAGAAGAGACTATCTCTCAAGAATCCGCTGTCAAGCCTACCACTACAGTAGAAACACTGACTTTACAAGCACTCCCTGAGGTCACTTCCCTAACTCAGTCCGTTCTTGCCTCTGATCTGCCATTAGTGGCTGATGCCTCTGATGCCTCTACTGGGTATACGGTTAAGCTCAGTAATTCCACTACCAGTAATTCCACTACCAGTAATTCCACTACCAGTAATTCCACTATCAGTAATTCCACTATCAGTAATTCTGCTAGTGATTCAGTGACGTCATACGGTGACGAGGAAACTGCAGAGGATGACTTGATGGGACCGGTGACTGGTGTTTCTCAACTGAGTGGACAGACTGTAGAGGATGACTCTATGGAACAAGTCACTAATGTGTCTCAACTCAGAGACATTTCCCCTGGAGATTGGGCTTATGAAGCATTACGCTCTTTGGTAGAACGCTACGGCTGTATTGCTGGTTATCCCAATGCTACCTTCCGGGGTAACCGAGCTTTGACTCGCTACGAATTTGCTGCTGGTTTGAATTCCTGTTTGAACCAAATTGAGCGTTTACTGGGGGGCGTTACTGGAGATTTTATCACCCGTGAGGACTTAGAAAGTCTACAACGGTTAATACAAGAGTTTGAAACAGAACTGGCTACCCTAGGGGCACGAGTAGATAACCTAGAAGGACGGGTAGCCTTCTTAGAAGACCATCAGTTTTCCACCACCACTAAACTCAAGGGTGAGGTGATCTTTGCTCTAGCTGATGCCTTTGGAGGGGATGCTGATGATGTTCAGACTGTTTTTCACAACCGGACTCGTCTCAACTTCTTAACCAGCTTTACCGGTAAGGACATGCTCCAAACCCGTCTTCAGGCTGGGGATGCCCCAACCTTGATCACAGGGGCTGGTGGCGAGCTGGCGGGAACTCAAGAAGGTCGCTTTACCTACGATGGACCGAGTGGTAATGACGTTATTATTGATATCTTGCGCTATAAGTTCCCCCTAGGGGATAAAGTAACGGTTCAACTGTTGGCTAACCGAGCACTGCATCACTATTACGTCGATACCGTTAACCCTTTCTTTGAAGGTCGTGCTGGTGGTTCCAATGCTATTACCCGTTTTGCTGAACGTAATCCCATCTATCGGATTGGGCCATTCGGTGCTGGTGCTGCTCTTGCCATCAAGCCCATCAAGGATGTTCGGATTGATTTAGGTTACATCTCCAACACCGCTAGCAATCCTCAAGAAGGCCAGGGTCTATTCAATGGCAACTTTTCTGCGATCGCTCAGTTGGTTTATGGTAGTGATTTCAAAGTTGGATTCACCTACATTCGGGGTTACGAAAATAATGGTGCTGGACGACCCCGTTTAATCCTAGGGGGTACTGGCACAGCCCTGGCTAATCTCAATCCAACAGCTTTGGGGAATGCTACCAGTTTAGGCACAGTTGACTTTGATACCGCAAGAGTGGAAAGCAACTCTTTCGGTGTTGAAACCTCTTTGAGACTTACCCCCAACATCGTACTCAATGGCTGGGCAGGCTACACCGATGCTGAGTTGATTGGCTTGGGTGATGCTGAAATTTGGAACTTTGCTGCTGGTATCGCTTTCCCCGATTTGGGCAAAAAAGGTAATCTGGCCGGAATTTTTGGTGGTGCGGCACCAACCCTCAGAGGACTGGATTTGGATAATGGCAACAGTAACTTTGACAATGATTTTGCCTACCAGGTTTCAGCGTTCTATAAGTACAAAGTCAACAACAACATCTCCGTCACCCCTGGTGTGATTTGGCTTCTCAATCCTAACCAAAGTTCTGACAACGATGATGTGGTCATTGGTACTCTCAGAACCACCTTCACCTTTTAATTTTTAGGCTTGACGTCCCGCGCTCTACCCATGGTTGGTGAGCGTCGGGATCAAAGCTGTTAGGGAAATTTGACTGGAAACTTTACGACCGAGCAAGCCCCCTCACCACTGTCATCCCTTTGCTTACAGGAAGCGGGACCCCGAAACCTCCATCGCCTCACTATCGGTAGCGATCCCTTGAAGGTGCTAGCTCTTCGGGCTAATGGCGAAGCGGGACCCCAAAGCGTCCATGCTATCGCCACTTACTAATACATTTTTTGATAAATTTGTCAATTTGTAAAATATAATACAAATTCGTACCTTTCGCCCCTTTGGGATTGCCTGTTGAACCCTAGGCTAGGCAAAGGGAGAGGCCAAAGCGTCAATGCGATCGCCACTGACCAATACATGTTTTGATTTGTTTGTCAATTAGTAAATTTTGATACAAATTTGCAGGATTATAAGCACTTTTCTCTCTCGGTAGAAAAGTGTTGACTAGCTAAAAATGTGTAGGTAGATTTAATTTGTAAGCCTAAATAAGGGTTACATTACACCCGATAGCAGTTTTTTTAACAGGCTGTTATGGGTTCCAGATGCTAGTTAGTTATCCATTTTTGGAGTTAATGATCATGAAAGGTCTCTTGAAAACAATTGCTTGTTTTCTGTTTACCGTGGCAATCTCTTTTGGTGTATTTGCAAATAATGCTTTTGCAGGTGACTTTAGCCAAAGTTGCTCTGTTCCCCATGTTAGTGCTTCTGAGTTATGCGCTCATTGTTACACGAGGGATCATCAGTTCAACTACACTTGTATTGACCTGAACTATTACATTGAAAATCTTGATGGTAATCTTGTCTGGCAGCCTGACAACTTCATTGAGACTTGCAAGGAGACTTACCTCTCCGGTGAAAGTATCATGAATGCTAAGTGCGAGAAAATTGATGGAAGCTTGAATCAGGCCGACATTGATCTAGATGAGCACATTGCCAACGATGATGGCAATCTCGTATACGAGCCATAGATAGAATTTATTGAATTCTGTCTGGTGAGCATCCCTACCAAATAGTGGCTAGCTGTGCTCAACCAAAACTCAAAAATGAATTGATTTAGTAGTGGGTGAGCCTAGCAATTTGGCTTGGGTTTACCCATTACTAATTAAGCTGATAGCTGATAGCTGATAGCTGATAGCTGAATGCTTACTATCAAACAAAAAAGCG
Organism: Moorena sp. SIO3A2; assembly: GCF_010672265.1. Taxonomy (NCBI): domain Bacteria; kingdom Bacillati; phylum Cyanobacteriota; class Cyanophyceae; order Coleofasciculales; family Coleofasciculaceae; genus Moorena; species Moorena sp. SIO3A2. The sequence continues at coordinate 163,313 of NZ_JAAHHC010000002.1, read as the reverse complement.
CTCCCCATCTGGAGAGCGCTTTTTTTTAATCAAGTAGATTAAGCCAAGTTGAGATTAACCGTTGATGACTGGAGCAGTCAAAGCTACGGGAGTAGCTTCACCAGCAGCTAGGTCTAGAGGGAAGTTGTGAGCGTTACGCTCGTGCATTACTTCGAAACCTAGGTTGGCACGGTTGAGTACGTCAGCCCAGGTGTTGATCACGTGACCTTGTGAGTCAATGATGCTCTGGTTGAAGTTGAAACCGTTGAGGTTAAATGCCATGGTGCTGATGCCCAGTGCAGTAAACCAGATGCCGATTACAGGCCATGCACCCAAGAAGAAGTGCAAGGAACGGCTGTTGTTGAAGGAAGCGTATTGGAAGATTAAACGACCGAAGTAGCCGTGAGCTGCCACGATGTTGTAAGTTTCTTCCTCTTGACCGAACTTGTAACCATAGTTCTGAGACTCAGTTTCGGTGGTCTCACGTACTAAGGAGGAGGTTACCAAAGAACCGTGCATTGCAGAGAACAAAGAACCACCGAATACACCAGCTACACCTAGCATGTGGAACGGGTGCATTAGGATGTTGTGCTCAGCTTGGAACACGAACATGAAGTTGAAGGTTCCGCTGATACCTAGAGGCATTCCATCGGAGAAAGAACCTTGTCCAATTGGGTAGATCAAGAATACGGCGCTAGCAGCTGCAACGGGTGCGCTGTAAGCGACGCAGATCCAAGGACGCATACCTAAGCGGTAGCTTAGTTCCCACTCACGACCCATGTAGGCGAATACACCAATTAGGAAGTGGAACACTACCAACTGGTAAGGACCACCGTTGTAAAGCCACTCATCGAGAGAAGCAGCTTCCCAGATTGGGTAGAAGTGTAAGCCAATGGCGTTAGAAGAAGGAACAACAGCACCAGAGATGATGTTGTTTCCGTACATCAAGGAACCAGCAACGGGCTCGCGGATACCATCGATGTCCACAGGAGGAGCAGCGATGAAAGCAATGATGAAGCAGGTGGTAGCAGCTAGCAAAGTTGGAATCATTAAGACACCAAACCAGCCTACATAGAGGCGGTTGTTGGTGGAGGTGACCCAATTGCAGAACTGAGACCACACAGAGGTGTTGCTCTGTTGTAATACAGTAGTCATGTTCTAATGATTGCGGGTATGAATATGAAGTTATCGAGGTTCGTCCGGCTTGTTTGCGCCTTCATGTATTTATATTAAGCAATATCTAAAGTTTTGTAAAGGGTTTTGAGAGTAATTTCCCCTCAGGTTATTAAATAATGTAAATAAGTAAAAGTTATATTACGTAAATATTGACTTAATAGTGTAATTGTGGTATAAATAAGGTTTAAAAATTTGGTTGTACCTGATCCCACTGAGAACCGCTATAAACTATAAAATTTATTTATCTATTTATTTATAATTTCTTAACATCCTCGATTTTCCACGGATCCGAAGTTCCCTGTTCTCCCAAGACCCGTGACGTTCCCGTTTGAAATTGCTTTACTGATTACATTGGTTGAGCTGATGGGTTTAGTTAAATGGCAGAGCCTCAATGTATCAAATTCTACCGAAGTTCCTCAAAAAATCTACTATGTTCAATGAATTATGATGAAACCTCATACACCTTAGACAAATCATGCGGATTGAGCAGTTGCAGGCATTTCTGGCAGTCACCCAGACCGGTAATTTTGGACAAGCGGCACAAAAATGCGGCGTAACACAATCGACTATTAGTAGACAAATTCAGTCTCTGGAAAGCCATCTGGGTATGCCACTGTTTCATCGCACTGCTCACGCCAAGTTGACTCTTGCAGGGGAACAGCTTTTACCCCGTGCTCGTAAAATCTGTCAAGAGTGGCAAACTGCTACCCAAGAATTAGCAGATTTGATCGCAGGTAAGCAGCCAGAATTGTGTGTAGCAGCAATCCAATCAGTCTGCGCTCACTATTTGCCACCGATCTTAAAGCAATTTTGTCGAGCCTATCCTCAAGTGCAATTACGAGTGACCGCCCTCGGAAGCGATCGCTCTTTGAAGGTACTGCGAGATGGTCTAGTGGATGTGGCAATTGTGATGAACAATCGCTTTTTGACCACTAGTTCAGAGATGGTAGTTGAGGTACTCTACGAAGAGCCCATCGAAGTCCTGATGGCATCAGACCATCCCTTAGTCAACTATAAAGCAGTGCCCTGGTCAGAACTGATTAAATACCCACAAGCAGTCTTTAAAAGTGGCTACGGGATGCAACGTTTAGTACAGCAGCAGTTTTCCCGCCTAGGGGCTAATTTGCGGGCAGTTATGGAGTTAAATACCCTAGAAGCATTCCAAGGAGTAGTGCGCCAAGGAGAATTGATTGCCCTATTGCCCAAATCAGCCGTGATCAATGTACAGCAAGACTCTACTTTGGCTGTGCGTACCCTAGAAAAACTACCAGAATCCCTGGCTAGCTCCAACAAACTAGTAGGTAACGTCTCTGCCTTGGATTCCAACTGGACTCGTCAGGTGGTCTTGGTCACGACTCGCGATCGCTTAGATATTCCACCAATTCAGCATTTTTGTAAACTGGTGCGTCAGCTGGACATGCCAACAGTTCAGGCTTGGAACCTCCAGCTGCCAGCCCTTGCTCAAGCTTGATCACTGTTTCCAGCTTTGGACTAATCACCGATGAGTAATGCCTTCAGGGAATTATTAAAGAAAGTGGGCAGTGGTGTGCACACTGGCAAAGCGTTAACTCGTGAGGAAGCCACCACTGCAACCCGCCTCATGTTGACACAAGAGGCTACACCAGCGCAAATTGGAGCATTTATGATTGCCCACCGCATCAAACGACCGACCAGTGAAGAACTGGCAGGGATGTTGGATGCTTATGACCAACTTGGACCAAGGTTACACCCCTGGGACATCAACCATGGGCAAGATACCTCTCGGTCAGTTTCTTCTTCTCCATCCCTGGGGGTTACAGCGTTAGGAACACCCTATGATGGACGAAGCCGTACTGCACCAGTCACACCCCTGACCGCCTTAGTCTTAGCTACTGCTGGGGTACCTGTGGTCATGCATGGGGGAGATTGTATGCCCACTAAGTATGGAGTCCCCTTAATTGAGATTTGGCAGGGATTGGGCATGGATTTCTCCCAACTTTCTGTGCCCCAGGTGCAACAAGTATTGGAGACAACTGGCTTAGGATTTATCTATTTACCCCAGCATTTTCCCCAAGCTCATCAGTTAGTTTCCTACCGCGACCAAATCGGTAAACGTCCACCCATAGCAACCATGGAACTCCTCTGGTCTGCCTATAGGTCTGCTGATCAAGCAGAGACTCATTATGTGGCCGGGTATGTTCATCCACCTACAGAAAATCTGTTTAGACAGACATGTCAGCTGCGTCTGGTCAAGAATTTTACCTTTGTCAAAGGCTTAGAGGGTAGCTGTGACCTACCACGCGATCGCACTGCCATCATAGCGATTAGTCAACCATCAGCCAGTCAAGGGTTTGAACGTCTGCTACTCCATCCGAGTGAATACGGTTTGGCTGGCAAGGAGGTACCGTTTGAGTCAACCACTAAACTGCTGGCACAGTACCAGGAAATCCTAAAGGGTAAATCCAACCCATTGATGCCAGCCGCGATCTGGAATGGTGGCTTTTATCTGTGGCGTTGTGGTGTTTGCCCAGATTTTAGAGCAGGTCTGGCCAGGGCTGAAGATTTATTCACCAGTGGTAATGTGGAGCAAAAATTTAAGGAAATTGTTGATTACTTACACAAGCTTAAATAAACAGAAGGTAAGTATTCAACTATCAGCTATCAGCTATCAGCTTATGTGCTACTTGATGTGCTTATGGGCTATGGGCAATCTAAATGAAGTCCCAGCGTCGAAGCCTGTGCCACCCACGCTACTTGATGTGCTTTTGAATAAAACAAGTAAGCATTGGTTTAATCTCTGTTACGTCAGCCATTCCCTTAGCGTGAGCCAAGGGAATGGCTGACGGCTGACGGCTGACGGCTGAATGCTTACACTCAACCAAATTACTGAACCAAGGTTCTTGCCGGAGGTGGCGCAAAGGTCGGAGACAATTGGGAGGGATATTGATTAACAGAAATACAAGTGTTTAGAGCCTTGTCAGGGCTAGCGACATTGGCACTATTCAAGCCAATAACACATTCAGAAAATTGCTCTGGCAGGAGGCTACGACGGCAGTGATCCAGCACTGAGTTAGCATTTATGTTTTCAATCTTATTGTCAATATCAACCACACAGCTAGCCAATTCCAAAGGTCGTCGGACTCGTGTACAAGCACCTAAGGCTTTTTGGCCTGCTAATGAGGTCAGTACCTTAATTTTCAGTACACACAAGGATAAATCCTCAGGTTGTAGTGCCTCTGAACAAGCTTGTGATGCGATTTCTGAAGTGATATTGGCCGCTTTAAGATCTTTGGCACACAAACTAAATTGATTCCCAGCAGTGGCAGCACCATTAGGAATCCCTAGGGTTACTAGGCCAGCGATTGCCAACTGAGTAGTACAAAATTTCAATAAAGATGTATGTCTAAACCTGCTTTGCTGCTTCATAATTAGTCTTAGTGGATAAAATTTTATAAGCTATCAATTATAAACGCTCAATTATAAACAATCAAGGTATTGATTATGTTAGACGTTGATTAGGGTTCCGTGGTAAATCCATCACTAACTACCAATCAACTTAGCTCGTTTTTAACAACTTGCTATGATAGTCGATATTTTCAACCCCTAATCTGACAATTAGTCATTCTTTGTAAGCTATCTCTAAGGTAAGCTCTCAGCTCTCAGCTCTCAGCTCTCAGCTCTCAGCTCTCAGCTCTCAGCTCTCAGCTTTTGAATAAAACAAGTAAGTATTGGTTTAATCTATGTTACGTCAGCTGACCGCTGACCGCTGACCGCACCTCAAGCAGCGTGCGCGTAGCGCATATGCTTACTCCCTAAGGAATATCTAATCTGTTTATACCTATGCCTATGCGATTCTACCAGTTTTTAAGTCAAACAGTTCGCTCACTTTACTCTAATAGGCAGGGGACTGTACTCCTAATGCTAATGGCATTGTGTGTCAGTTGCTCCCAAAAAAAATCCCCTGACCTTGAGTTAGAACTCAGTGTGAAACCGGCCAGTCGTCCTGGTGCGTATACTGTATCGGGTACTAGTAATCTACCTGACCAAAGTCAAATTGCTGTAGCTGCTATTCGCTATTTGCGTCCGACACAACAGCCTTTATTTGGTTCTAACCCCCTAGGCACTTATTCGATTTTGGATCGCCAAGTTGTTGAAGTAAACGAGCAGGGTCAATGGCAAGCTAGGCTTAACCTATGGGAGGTAGCACCAGATGGTCGCCTTCAGGAAGCTTGGCAAATCAATCAATCACAAGGACGATTCTCGGTTAGCCCCAATAATAGTGTCTCTTTCTTAGCTACCTATGAGCCCTATGGTCACCTAGGAAGGGCTGAAGAGCAACAGCCGCAGATTCCAGAGATGGAAGGTGACCTCGTCCGATTTAATAATGATGGTCAACCTTACGTAAAGGCGAGTTACACCCTACCGATAGCGCTACCTAGTGGCAGGAAATCAGTACCTAGCATTAGGGCAGCAGAACGCAATGGTGGCTGGGGAAACCGCTCAGAACTTAAACCCCAACCATCGGTTAGTGGTAGTATTCGCCCACAAACCAATTTAAAAAATCAAAACAATACTCCACTCTCGCCGTCAGAGTTTTTCCGATAAGACAAAACCTTTATCTTGGTTCATAGTTCATGGTCATGGTTCATGGTTGGTCACTATCAAGCCTGAACCATGAATAATATTAATAATAATACTAATTATAATACTCAGCCACACTGTGCAGGCTCTTACTGAAATACCCTAACAGTTTTATTTAATTAGCGCTATGGTCGCGTTTTGTTGGCGCTTTTTGTGGAAACGCTCACGGTGATCTCAATCGTGACAATCTAGTAATTGGCGAATGCCAAATTAGTCCATCGATAAATCGAGGTTACAATTATAGATTCGGAAGGCAGAAATGGTCAACCAAATTCAGCAATTTTAACTAATTACCAACAGTAAACTATTTATACATAACTATCTGGAGTCAATTCCAGTAGATGCTTTTTAGCTTATGGTTGGATCAGGATGCACCCTAATCGTCTATCAACTTGTCTTAAAAGTTCTTAACCCTTGACAGACCAGGACTTAACAAGTTGTTTGGATGGGTGATTCGCTACAGGTACCTCAATCCCTCGACTTCTCTGTGTGCCATCAAGGGCGGATTGTAAAGAAGCCATCTGAGCCATAATTGTTTGAAGTTGAGTGTTGAGTTGCTCCAGCTGCTCAGGTTTTGGTGAACTCACCTCAATAGGTTGGGTGACTACAGGTTTTGTGCGCACAAAACCTAAAAACGTTTGTGCTGAGGCAAACTTCTGGGTTACATCCTCTACAGACCTTGTCGGGGCTGTTATGGAAGGCTCTTCAACAAAATTCGACCTAGTCACTAGAGTTTCAAAGACTGGCTGGGATTCAAGGCTGTTATCCCGAGTTTCTATAACGTTTTCTATAACTTTGTCCGTAACGTTTTCCGGAACCTTTTCCGTAACGTTTTCTATAACTTTGTCCGTAACGTTTTCCGGAACCTTTTCCGTAACGTTTTCTATAACTTTGTCCGTAACGTTTTCCGGAACCTTTTCCGTAACGTTTTCTGTAAATGTTTTCGGGGTTTCTGCCTCATCTATAAAATCAGTGAGTCCAGAAGCTGCCAAACTCGACAGAGAAAGCTTAAGGTCTTCTAATTCTTTTTCTTTTGCCTGGATACCCTCAGCTAGAGTGGAAACTTTGTCCTGAGTTTGAGCAAATTTATGGGAGGAGTCTTGCCACCCTGAAATTGCCAAACTGGCTACACCGACTCCCAAACTCAAGGCTCCAACCAAGCCTAGGTAAGGGGGAGCAAGATCCTTAACTTCACCATCCATCCACTGTTCTCCCTGAATGCGAATGGAAACTGGTTGTGAGCCAAAAATTGCTACTGGTAAGGACAGTACTGACAAGACCGCTGCTGCAAGAAGAACGGGTTTGAAAAGGAATTTATTCAGAGGAGAGCCTGACATGTTTTATAGTTAACTGTTAAAACTACTCGTGTTACTATTTACCTCAAGGGCTGTGAGAGAAATTCCGCATAGTACGGTTTTTTGACTCTGGCTAGCATCTTGGCTTTTAAGTAGTGACCTTGAGAAACTGCATGCTTTGAGTACCTGACTTTTTGCTTCTTCTAAAGTTAACCATGTCTATCAGCCATTTTCCGTAAATTACTTGTGAATAGTCCCAGCAGATTGTAAATTTTCTGTGAACTCTTTATAAAAGTTAGCTTATATAGGCTATTTTAGCGCAAAAATGGAGGCAATCAGAATAAAACAACCGTTTTTAGCCAAATATCGGGATTAAATTGCTCTAATTAGCCAAAAAGCCAGCTTCAGCTAGCTTTTTTAGGTAGCTACTAGTGGGAAGTCTAATCCCTCCGATCGGTCACTTGTAGGGTAAAATCACTAATACCCAAATCATCGTGTCACCAATGAACACCCTGATCAGGAATCGGTTAAGGCCATTGAGAGCAATTTAGATAACAATTTAGATTTAGATAACGCTGATGGTGGTATGATTTCATCACCAAGACTACATGCGATCGCTAACTCGGGAGTGGCACTCTTCTTGCGGAAAAGTTAAACCTTACTTACTCATAATAGCAGTTCTCAATTGGCTGAGGTACCTCGTCCTGGGTTAATGGGAATAGGGAATAGGGAATAGGGAATAGGGACTAGGGAATACCTAGGCAGCACTGTCTTGGGGAGCTAGTTGCTAATCTGACTCCCCATCTCCCCACACCTCCCACACCTCCCACACCTCCCACACCTCCCACACTTCCCATATTATCCCCATTTCCCCACACCTGCCGCGCCCCCGCCTCAGACTATTTCCTGATCCAAAGTTCCCTATTCCCTACACGCAGCCTTATTAATTAACGTTTCATCAATCGCTATCATCAACAACTCATTTACAGATATCCCCGATGCTTTCGCCATAGAAGCAATCACACTTTTAGGCGAAAAAGAACAATACAACCCTGCTTCTAGAAACCAAGGTTGCCCCTGTGGGTCGATACGGAAGTCAAAAAGACTGTAGTGGCGACAGCCCAACGCCTGATGACACCTCTTGGCTACTTCCTGAACTGGCTTGGTTACAGGGTCCCTAGGGTCTAGCATCCAAGCCTTAACACCATCCTTAGCAGTCAAACTCAAGTCGCCATCTTCTGTTCGTTTTAGTTTATCCTCATAGTCGCGAATCGGGTGGTCATGGGGATTCACCAGATACTCTTCCAGGGGTAAACCCACTAACTCGCCGTCCTTGACAAGGATTCCACATCTAACTTCCCGACCCAGTTCGATGTACTCTTCGACTAAGACCTCATCTGAATGTTCAAACGCTGTTTTCAGGGCAGCGTCATAGTCAGCGACATTTTTGACTAAAGTCACCCCACAAGAATTGTCAGAACTAGCAGGTTTGATCACTACTGGCGGCTTAATGGTGGGAATGTCTCCCTGGCGAAGTAGTTCTCCAAAAGGTACTTTAACTCCTGCCGCTGCCACAATCGCCTTAGCTCTGGCTTTATGGGCAGTTAGTGCCATCAAATCTGGGGTATTGCCCACATAGGGAATATTAAGCAGATCGAATAGGGCGCGGTATTCAGTCATGCCAGGAATGCAAAACATTTGTGGCAGCACTAGGTCAATAGTTTGTGCTGTTATGAATTTTACAGCCTCAGAGAGGGACATGGGTTTGGCTGCGGCGATGTCTTCGCTACTGAGGGATTGGGGAAACCGCCACTGACGATCGGGGGTGATGTAGGCAATATGAAATTCGTAGAGAGAAGGATTCGCCGTTGCAGTAATACAGTCTTGGGCGTAAAGGCGTGACAAATCACAGTAAAAGTCATTGTCTGCAGACCCAACTAAATGAAGAATGCGAAGTACTGACATAAATAATCTCCTTTTATAAAGAACTAAACTAAACAACTAAAAACGGAATCATTTAGGATGTTTTAAAAACTGAGCAATTCCATAGACTGCCATTCCTGCAGCCATACCTGGAAGCACTTCATAAATCGCACTAGACAAATCAAGTCCTAAATTCCAAATCAAAGCTGTAGCAATCCCAATTCCCATCATTGCGATCGCTGTGATGAAATTCACTGGTCGCTGCCAAACTCTCAAGATTAATAAAGGACCCAAACCTGAAGCCAGAGCCGACCAAGAAAAAGTCACTAAAGCAAAGACATTGTTATTGCCAAGTAGGGCGATCGCCAAAACTACTGCTGTTACAGTTAGGGTTCCTACCTTTGCGAATTTGTAAGATTGAGCTGCAGCCGGAAAAATATCTTGGGTTAGGGCAGCTGAACAAGAGAGTATTTGAGAATCTGCTGTGGACATAGTGGCAGAAAACAGCCCAGCAAGCATCAATCCCACTAAAACTACTGGTAACAATTTCAACGATAGGTAAGGAAGTGCCAATTCAGGATCCCCTGAAGCCAACAAATCTGGTATCAACACTCGCCCTGCTAAGCCGATCCCCATAGCCGATATCGAGGTTAATAAACCCAAAGCAGCTTTGAGATTTCTGGCAAAAGCAATGTTGTCGGCTGAGTCAATTGCCATAGCGCGCACCATAATGTGGGGTTGTCCCACCACACCAAAACCAGCTACTATCCAACCAATAAAGAAAGGCGCAAATCCCCACGGTTGCTGAGAATAATTCCAGTTGATTAAAGCTGGATCAATGGCTGCCAAAGATTGCCACATTTGCCCGGTTCCACCACAACTCGCAACCGCCACTACTAACAACACTAACAAGGAACCGATCATGATTGTTGCTTGTAGGGCATCGGTCCAAATTGAGGCGCGAATTCCCCCAGAAAAGCAGTAGATCACGACAATTACTGCTCCTATAATGATGCCTAAATTATAGTTCCATCCGAACACAGCATTGAGTGCTTTGCTTCCTGCTACCAGTTGGGCTGCGGCGTAGGAACCTAGAAATACAATAGTAATTATAGCAGAGATAATCGCAATCAAACGGGAGCCTTTCATATTTTGACTGAGAAAAGAGGAGACAGTATCTGAAGCAGTTTCCTCAGAGAGCTGTCTCAACCGTTTGAAAATAAAATACCAAGCAAGATAGTCCCCAATTGCCCAACCAATGGTCAGCCAGAGGGAGGAAATGCCTATTTTGTAGGCAAAACCCACTTGACCGATGAATAATAAACCACTTTGACCAGTTGCCATTGCCGAAAGTGCTGTCAGCCAAGGGTTGACATTGCGACTAGCCAGTAAATAATCGGTGGTAGTATTTTGTTTGCGGGTTGCCGAGTAAATACCCACTGCTGTAAATAACAACAGGAAGATGATAAACGTCAGTGCAATCCCAACTTGTTTAGCCATTAGGTTTGTTTAGGGGTTAATTAACCATTGCTAGGAATGGTTAATCTTATTAACTAAATCTTCATTTGATTATATGGCACCACAAATGTTTAATGTTAATACTTCGATGGTAAGCATATGCGCTACGCGCACGCTACGCGAACAGCGGTCAGCTTTCAGTGGTCAGCCGTGAGCCTAAAGCTCACGCTGCTTGAGGTGCTTATTTTCTTCAAAAACTGTTCCCGTAGCGTGGCCAAAGGCGAAGCGTGCGCGTAGCGCATAAGCTGATAGCTGATAGCTGATAGCTGATAGCTGATAGCTGATAACTGATAGCTGATAACTGATAGCTGATAACTGATAGCTGACCTGCGATGTTGATAAGATCAAATTTTGATAGATTCAGTCGTTAAACTTAACTATTAGCCGATTCAATGGGAGATTTAATAGCAGACCTGCTAGAAATCGCTAAATACATTCCCACTAAAATGACAACAAAGCTGACTAAATTAAAAAAACTAAGAGGTTCTGAGAAAATTGCCCAACCTTCGAGGGAACTGAGAACAGGAACAATCAAACCAACTAGGCTAGCAAACCCTGAAGATATCTTTTTGAGGCAATAAGTCCAAAGTCCTATACCCAACATTTGACCAACGAAGGCTAGGGCAATTACTGAAAACCACCCAGTTACGGAACTCGGAAAAAGTTGCTCTTCGGTGATTGCAGCAACAGGAAATAGCAACAGAAAACTGGTTGTAGAAGACCAAGTCATAATTGTCACAGAGTTAAACTTAGTGCGAAGTTGCTCTGCAATCAATGGGTGTAAACCAAAAAATATTGCTGAGAGTAAAGCTCCAAAATCTCCTAGTAGTTGTGGGCCTATTCTAAATGAAAACAGGTCATTTATTTCTAGTAACATTACTCCTGCGATCGCAACAAACATACCCAAGATAAATCGACGGTCAAAGAGCTGACCAAAAGCTAGCCAGCCTCCTAAGATAGTAAATATGGGAGCCATATTATGCATGATACTAGAGTTGGCAACACTCGTCTGAGTTAAAGACCAAGTCCAAGCTATCAAAGCCATCGCTAAAAGCAAACCATCTGCAATCAGTAGCCTTTTTTCTGCTCCCAGATGATTTTTCTGTAGTTTAGGTTCAGTGTCCTTATTTTGGTGAGGCACATTTAACAAGTTACTCAGTAGTCCAAAGGCAACAGCTGCAATCCAGAAACGATTAAATGCTGTGGCATTTGGTCCCATTTCTAGTTCACTCAAACGTATAAAAATTGGTGATAAAGATAGACACATTATGCTACCTATTAATGCAGCCAAAGAATCTATTGGAACTGAATATAGGTATTGTATACGCAAATTTTTTGCTTGGATATTCATAGTTTTTATATATTAAAAATAATCTAACCTAAAAAAATGTATAATTTACTGATATTGCTTTCATTTATTTATTAATTTTTATGCTATTTCCCAAGTAATCATTAGTTGTATTTTGTTTCGAGTTTATAGACTATATGACTAGGGTTATAAAAACAGTATAAATGCAAAAGTAGCTGTCATATAATTTTTTATATGTAAAATGCCTAGCATTTACAGATTATTTTAAACCTTGCCAGCGGAGGAAAATTATAATTTTAATTTAGATTATTATTTTTAATTTAGGATCTCCAATAGCCAATGTAATCCTAATTTAAAAAGGTTGCTTCCTATCACTAGTACTAACACAGCCAACACAGAGAATATCCCTTTTTTGATGATCGCAGAATTCTCTGTCCCCGTGGGGGTAGACTGGGGTTGCGGTTGGGTGTCACTGGAGATTACAGGTAGAGCGGCTTTAGCAATGACTCCAGCTCGCTCCTCTTGCAGGCAGCGGACTTTGGTGGTAGCGTAGTTAGACCAACCCCGTCGCTCTGCTTCTTCATAGTCTTTGACTGTCAAGCTTAAGTGGTTAACACAGATATTACTCTGATTAGCCATCCCTAGAGCAATCCGCAAATCTTTATGCAGTAGTTTAACCGTAAAGGCTGGGTGCTTAGAGATGTCATCACAGCGCCGGGAAAACCAATAGTGGGGTAAACCATGAATGTCGCCAGCACTCTGACCAAAGGATCCAAACCGCAGGGTATCCCAAATAATTTCTAGGGGTATGCCTTGGGCTAAACCTAAAGTAATTCCTTCACTCACGGCTTGGACTGCAACAGCATTCACTGCGTTGTGGATCAGTTTGCATTTAGTCCCCGTGGTAATCTCTCCACAGTAGAGAACTCGATCAGCCATGAGTTCCAGGATAGGCTGCACTCGCTGGAATGTTACTTTTGAGCCACTGGCCATAATTGCTAAACCCATACCGCCTTTGCTTTGGGCACCTACAGGGCAATCATTAAAGGGGGCATCTAACATTTCAACCCCCAGTTGCTCCATGGCTTCATGAAGTCTGAGTATGGTTTCGGGAGAGTTGGTGGTAAGGTCTATGTAAACACTGCCGGAGCGCAATCCTTGAGAAAGGTTCTTCGGACCCTCTAGCACAGCTGTGATCACATCCGCTGGAGTTGGTAGGGCGGTAAAGATTATTTCCGCATAAGTGGCAAGTTCGGCACAACTCTCGACAATACAGGCACCTAAAGGCTGCAACTGAGCCATGGCATCTGGATTGATGTCCTAGACATAGACCGAGTAGCTATGGGCTATAAAATTAGCAGCTTGTCGCCCTCCAATATTGCCGCAACCGATGATACCGATGGTGGGATGATTGAGGGTAGATTCCCTTTCCGAAGTGCTGTTACTTGGTAACATATATTGCTTAACTTTTTTGATAGGGCGAATCTTAAGCCTATCGCTATTTAATCCCCACCCAATTCTACCAATTTACCAATATTAAAATCAATCCTTACCCAGCCTTTTAGTTTCCGTAAATTCTCTAATAATAGTAAGGTAATTTGCCAATGGGGTACGGTTAAAAATGGTAAGGGATCGTTGACTTGAAAAATGGCATCTGTACCCTTGACAATTTTTTGAATCCAAGCTTGTAAATCTGACCATGACCTGATCTCAGTCAGCCGCCAAATTTCATGATAGAGCCAGTAAGTTGGCTTACTGTCAGGGCGGGGCACAATCGGTAGTTCATTTTCATCCTCACTATCTTTAAGATAAGCATCTGCTAATCCTGGATGATTGTAAAACATGGTGATAGCAGAATGGGTGCGAGGATTACATTCAATGGGATAGACGGTGCCGTCTTCGGTTTGAATGAAGTCAAAGGAAATTTGTCCTGTCAAATTTAATTCCTTGACAAATTTATCCACCCATGAGTATATCTCAGGCTTATCAAGATGCTGATAATTGACTTGGAAAGGAGACGATGGGGAACAGCAGTGAAGTCTAATTTTTCCCTTGCGGACTGTACTGTGGGTACAATATTCCTGACCAGTAATAAACTCTTGCATTGTCCAAGGGTTTTCCTTTGTAATAGGAAGATTTTTGACATAATCTTCCATTCCTTCAAAGGGAAACTTGGTCATGTCCAAGCGAGAGACTGAATCATAGCGAATGCTTTTGATAATATACCGACTCCCATCTGATTTGAAGTCAAAATCTAGAATTTGTTGTGGATCGGTAATTAGGAAGGATTTTGGTGCTGATAATCCCAAACAACGGGCTTGCTCGCACAATGTAAATTTGTCGTCTAACATCTGGGTGATGTCAGGAGAAAAGTGGATGACTTCGCAGTAGGGGGAGAGTAACGTTCCAGCTACGGAATCATAATAGCTCGCTACTGGACTAGATACGGGAATGAAGGCATCAATGTTTTCTTTTTGAACAATTTTTAGTAAGGCTTGGGAATAACCATTGGGATATTTTTCTGGTGCTGGTACGGTATAAAACCCTTTAACCGCATTAGAAAATCGGTGACCAGATAGCCAATATTTATGAGTTTCAACTAAAAAGACATTGTGCCCAGACTTATGAAAAGAGCGAGCCAGTTGTAGGGCTTTGGTCATTTTGCCCCCGGTAATCAAGATGTTTTTGGCACCTTCAACAGCTATTTGTCTGGGAAATGGGGAAGTTATCCAATTGATTACCAGGGAAATAAAGACAAGAGTGGCATTCAGAGGTAAGGCAATTAACAGTAACGTTAAGGTGCCGATATTTTTTAGTAAAGCAATCATTATTTACTAGGGGAAGAACAAGGCAATGAACAGCTCCATTGCCTTTTGTTTATTGTCTGATCGTAATTTATCTAGGTGCGTCGGATGATAGTTAGACCATCTCGCAAGGGTAGTAACACTTGTTCCACTCGGGGGTCATCCGCTACAAACTGGTTAAATTTAGCGATCGCACTTCCATTGGGAGTCTGCTGCTCTGGGGGTAAATAAGGTTGTCCTTGAAGGAGGGTATTATCCACACAGATAAAGCCACCAGGAGTCAATAATTCCCTGTCTAGCAATACCTTGAAATAATCTACATATTCCTTCTTATCGGCATCAATAAACACCAAATCAAAGGATTCCTGGGCATCTGCCAACTTTTCTAGGGTTTCCAAAGCTGGAGCCACTTCCACCTTAATTTTGCTGTTGTGGGGGGACGCTTCAAAGCAAGCACGGGCAAAGTCTGCCACATATTGATCGACTTCACAGGCAACCAAGTGCCCATCTTCAGGCAAAGCTTCTGCCATGGCTAAAGCTGAATATCCAGTGAACATTCCGACTTCTAGGATGCGCTTGGCCTTAGTCATGTAGACAAACAACTTGAGGGTTTGTCCTTCAATATGCCCAGAGAGCATTTCCTGCTCCAACTGGCGCACGGTTTCTTCATCTGAGAAAAGCTTGCTCCAATCTTCTGTTGCCGTTTTCTGGGCTAAGGCCGCTAGGGCAGGAGACTCTGGAGTTGCACATTCTTCAAGGTAAGGGTCGATTCCAGCGGCTAGGGCTAGTGCTTGTTGGAGAGACGCCATCAGAGCAGCGGGCACTTTCTCCTGTTCGGCCATCTCGACAATCCCTTCCAGCTGTTGGACTAAAATCCCTAAGGGAGTTACGGGCCTTGGAGTTGGGGGACTTTGTAGTAGGTTAGTCATTTTTACTCCTTTTATTCAAGGCCGAGGTCACTGAGGTACATTTCTGTGCCTTTTCCAGCATCAGGAAAAGAAGAACATAATTGCTTATGCTTGTCAATGGCTGCTTCTAGCAATCCTGACGATACCTCTTGAGCGTAATCACAAGAACCAATCCCTGTCGGCAGTGGAGCCCACAAACCCCCTTCTCCTCGCTTGCGCCGCATATTTTTCTGACCTTCAAGCATCAGGTCAATATCTTCTAGGATGGGGTGGTAAACAGACAGACCGAGAGAGCGACACAATGCAATAATGCGATCGCGTTCTTCTGGTTTGAGCCAGCCCATCTCTGCAGCTAAAGTCGCGCCGAACGCCATGCCAATGGTGACAGAATGACCGTGCATTAATTTAGCAGCAGGTTCAAAGCGAGGACTCCAGGTGTGACCATAAGCGTGGGGACGGTCTTGGTAAGTCTCGAACATATTTGTTCCTTCATGCTTCATGTAGGAGAACAATGCCCGATAGATTACTGTATCAGCGATCGCTGCCAGTTTCTCATCGCCATCTATGGTCGCAAAGTGAGTCTCTACTAAGCGAGGACCGTATTGTTCCATTAACTCAAACAGAACCAGATCATCGGTGACTGCCATTTTAATAATTTCTGCCATACCGTTGCGGACATGACCTGTCGCCAAAGTACGGAAGAAACTCCGGTCTACTAAAGTCACTACCGGAGGATGATAGGATCCAATGCTGTTCTTGAATTGGGCACCGTTGGTGCAAGTGCGGGGCGACGGACCAGCATCGATAGCAGCCACAACCGTGGTTCCGACCATAATATAAGGAGTGCGTCGGTGCTGTAGGGCGCAGGCAAGTCCGGCTACGTCACTGAGAACACCGCCGCCTACCACTAGTACGGGTTCGTTCCGGGACACGTCGCAGCCATCTTTACCTAAAAATTTCAGCAAGCGGTGGACAGTTTCCGGAGTTTTGTCAGATTCCCAAGCACGGCAAGCCTGCAACTTTAGAGGAATTTCATACTCCTCGAAGTAGCGGCGAATTGAGGCTCCGTAAAGCTCATCTACGGTCTGATCCACAATTGCCACACAACGACCGCGACGACTGTAAACTTCCGCCAAGGTGGGATTGGCAGGGTTGAAAACCCCGTCCACTAACTTAACTGTTGCCTTTAGCGCATAGGTAGCAGAGATTTCAAAAGAGCGACCGTCTCCACTAGCAGCGATTTCTCCATGACCGGTGTACCACTCTGAGGTGCGGTACTTCTCTGGATGGTGGAATTGAATAATTTGCTCTGACTCTGAAGGAAAGAGCTTTGGTGATGTTGGATTAGGTTTAGCTTGAACCATACTTCTGCTGCTGCGATATTACTTGTTTGGGTGTTCCGAATGGTATGGAAAAATTTACATGGCATTGCTGATGCTCGGTATAATTCCATTCCCCTAGCCTTCCAATTTGGCGGTGTGCACCTTCAGCGAATTAAATTCGACGACTGTAAGCGCACCGGGGGATAACAAAAGCATCAACTCCGGCCAAAGTTGGGGAAGCAACGGGGGATTTACCAAAACCAGACGATCTAAATTGATTTTTCAATGTCTTGATGCAAAGCGCGAGTGGGGGAAACCCTTTTTCGCGACGCTGCATCGCTTGAGCAACGACGAATTTATATTTTCTTTAGATTTGCTTTGTCAGGAGTGAATAATCTAACCTGAGCGTTGCTACTTAATTAATGTAACAAAAATTTACAAATTTTCCTAGGGGTAGCAACAAATTTTTTTAGAGAACTGTATTGTTAACAACAGACTCAATCGGTCCTAAAGGTTTACCAAAAGCGGAGGATTGCACTGCCACTGGAGGCAATACAGGCATGACGACGAGCCTCTGCTACGGTGAAGGACATCATTCCTCGTGGTTGACATTAGGCAGCCATCCTATTAAAATAGGTATTTGTTACTACTAACCTCCTGCTCGGGCTAACCCCACTCACACCAGTGATACCCGTAATCATCACCCTCCTCAATTCCCGATTGCGACCGGTACACCTGTTGTGCTAGTAGGGCCGTTTCAACCTTGGAAAAAATAGGTAGGGAGATGGTCGGGTGGTCAGATGGGGATAATGTTTGACAAGCGATGCAGCTTCGTCTTACGGGTTTTCTTGATGAGCAAGTGCATCAAGAAATAGTCATAGTCGGGGTTTCCGTCAAATTTAATCAACACTAATTTCTGTTAGTTAACATTTCTTTACCCACGCCAGTAGATTAAAGCAGACTAATTAGTCTGGTGTCAAAGGTGCTTTTTCGCTTATTTTTAATCAAATTTAGTTTTATTGAGCAATTTAGCTACCTCTATATCCTATTATCTCCACAAATCGTCAACTTATTGCCTTTTAAAGCTGTATTTACTGTGGTAACAGGGGCTGGGGTGGTTCAGGCTTTCCAAATTTTGTTCAGGGTAAACACATGTTAGTTACAAATACCTACTGGATATGAGAGTCATTAGATAAGTATTTTTGCTTATTATTTCTGATTAAGGTTTCGAGAATTTAGATGGGTTTACCCTGGGGAGACTTTCAGATAGCATCCCCTCCAGCTGAAGAAAATGGGCTCTAATCTGATCTAAGAAGGATCTATTAAGCATAAATTAACCGTCCTTTGGGAGTAGGAATATAACGCCCCAACTCCTGAGCCGTTTCGATCCATTCTTGAATTACCACCTCTGCATTAGTCACTGCTTCGACATAAGTTTGACCATCTGCCATACAACCAGGTAATTCTGGTACTTCTACAATAAAAGCTTGGTCTGATTCACTCCAATAGATAATTAATTCATACTTAATTGACATCGCTATCTCCTAAACCGTATTTCACAATTAGATTTCTAACTTGCCTGACTTGATAAGCTTTGGCTTTGGTACCTTTAGGCTGAATATTAATGATTTCCTCTACATTATCCTTGGTAAAAATGTAGTGGTCGCCTCTGATTCGTTCGTCAAAGCCCAATTTTTTGAGTAGCTGACACAGTTCGGAAAACTTGATGTTGTTGTCGGATGTACCCGTAAGAATCTTTTGCAGCAGTTTTTCATATTTGCCCATTTCCTACCCCAAAATCTTCTCTAGTTCGTCCAAGTCAGAATTTATTTCTGCTTCAAGGGCTCTAAACTTTCCCATAATCATCCTTAATAGTTTTTCATTAATTATTTATCACCATCGAAATATAATTATTAAACTAAGCATTCATCTTTTAACTTAAGCAATAATAATTATTATTGACGAACTAAACCATGACTAGATTCTGTAGCTAACAAGCCATGGTTTTGTTTAAATTCAGCCAACAACCGAAAAAAAGATTCAAAACCTACTTTTTCATCATGACAAGAAAGCATAATTAACTTAGCCCATGACGTAACCGAATTAACCCCCAGTTTTTCCTGTAGCCAAGGTTGAAACTCATCATAAAATTTTGCTTCTGCTTCAGTCAAATCAATATCCATCTCACTGCGAGCATATTCATAACCAACTAAAAACATAAATAAATCGGTTACCGAAGAACGATCAATATACATACCAGGACATTTTTCGATTTTTTCTAGAATATCAAATAATCCATTTATAACAACACTACTATTCACCTATTTAAGTTATAAGGATGTTAATTCGTCCACAATAAACTTCGATATCAGGGGGACACTCACCATATTTACCACACTTCCCACACTTCCCATACTTCCCACACTCCCTGCTCCCTGCTCCCTAAAAAAAAAAAATTTACAAAATTTCAAAAAATATGCTATAATATTAAACTTTTTGTGCTAAACTGAAATTGTGGAAAATAAAATCCACGGGAAGAGCCAGCCTTAGAGTTTTCCAAGGCCATAGGCTGGCTCTGGGTCCCCTTTACAGGAGATAACTTATTATGTCCGATAGTCAACACCTATACCCAGCGATGCAGCGCGGTCTTGGGGGTTTCCCCCATGAGCGACTGCATCAAGACATGGGTGGTGGTTAGGTTGTTACGACCGATGCCACCAGTCGTTTTCGCTCGGTTCGAGAACCCTGCTGATGCCAAGGGCTATGTGCAGGTCCTGAAACTGCTGATGCCTGGTGCCAAGTTTCTACTTTTTTTTGACCAGCGAGTAATTCCGTAGCCTCACGGGGTTGTCACTCCGTGAGGATTTTTAGTCTAAAACTATTTCATTAAAATGGGGGTGCTAATCACCCCCATTTTAATGGCTATACAGTGGTTAATTTTTAGTTAAACAGGATGAACTAATTGGGTGTTAAACTACAGCAGCCTCCTTCTCGGCAGACTTAACTTTACTCAAAAGCTCTTGCAATTTGTCACCCTCAATTACTTCTGTGTCTAATATTTGTTGAGCAATGGTTTCGAGCAACTCCCGATTCTCGTTCAGAATCGCTAATGCTTGTTGATGACCTGTTTCTACAATCTCTTTGACTTCATCATCAATTGCTTTAGCAGTTTCATCACTGACATTGCGGCGGGGATTCATCATCCCATCTCCGAGAAAGTTTGACTGCTGACCTTTCTGGTAAGCTAAGGGTCCGAGCACTTTACTCATGCCATAGGTGGTTACCATTTGCTCCGCTAAATCCGTAGCTCGTTGGAGGTCATTGGAAGCCCCGGTGGTAATGCTATTAAACACAATCTCTTCCGCTGCCCGTCCACCAAGCAAGGTAGCAATCTGACCCTGGAGTTCTTTTTCATCCATTAAGAAGCGGTCTTCTGTAGGCATTTGCAGGGTGTAGCCTAGGGCTGCCATCCCCCGTGGCACAATCGAGATTTTAGCGACTTTACTACCACCAGGCATCAAGGCACCAACTAGAGCATGACCGACTTCATGGTAAGCAACGATAGTTTTCTCTTTGTCATTGAGTACCCGGCTTTTCTTCTCTAGACCAGCCACTACTCGCTCAATGGCTTCGGCAAAGTCGGCCTGGGTTACTTTTTCCTTACGGTTGCGGGCAGCTAACAGCGCTGCTTCATTGACGAGATTAGCGAGGTCAGCACCAGCAAAACCAGGAGTACGAGTTGCGATCGCTTTTAGATCCACATCTTCCCCAAGCTTCACTTTCTTAGCATAGATTTCCAGAATTTTCAAGCGACCGGATAAGTCTGGACGGTCTACTAACACTTGCCGATCGAATCGTCCTGGACGTAACAGAGCTGGGTCTAGGGTTTCAGGGCGGTTAGTCGCTGCTAAGACAATTACCGTGGCATCACCAGCAGCAAATCCATCCATTTCTGTTAGTAACTGGTTGAGGGTTTGTTCCCGCTCATCGTTACCACCAACAAAACCAGAACCACTAGCACGGGACTTACCAATAGCATCCAACTCATCAATGAAAATAATACAGGGAGCTTTCTTTTTGGCCTGTTCAAATAAATCCCGGACTCTGGCCGCACCAGCACCCACAAACAGTTCTACAAACTCCGATCCAGAAATACTAAAGAATGGGACACCAGCTTCACCAGCTACTGCTTTAGCCATTAGGGTTTTACCCGTTCCAGGAGGTCCAACTAATAGCACTCCTTTTGGAATTCGCGCTCCTATGTTAGTAAACCGTTGGGGCGTTTTGAGAAAATCCACAATTTCCTGTAATTCAGTCTTTGCTTCTTCTACCCCTGCCACATCATTAAAGGTAACTTTCGTGGCATCATCTTGCACATAAACCTTAGCTTTACTCTTGCTAATAGACAGAGCACCTTGGGGTCCGCCACCACCAAAACGTCCTGCAAAAAACTGCAAAATGCCAACAAAAATCAGTGGAGGTATCACCCAGCTGAGCACGATGGCAAACCAGCTTCGTTTAGGGGGAGGAGCAGCAGCAAATTCTACTCCTTTATCTTCTAGCCGTTGGGGTAACTCTAGATCATAGATTGGGGTGGTAATCAGAATTTGTCCTGGCTGTTCAGTATCAGCTTTGAGCTGATACTGGATTTGGTCTTGCCCAACATAAACCCGCGCTACCTGTCCATCTTGGACTTGGTCAATAAACAAGCTGTAGGGTACCCGAGAGATTTTCTGTCCGAAGAACCCAGGCAAGAATAGGTTAGCTACAAGAAATAAACCGCCTAAAAATAATAGAATATTGCCAATTAGGCGAGATCGAGGGGGTTGAGGTTTGTCTTGAATACTCATAGATGCAAAGTAGTTAAATGCAAACTAGTCTTTGTTTAAAATGCTTTTGTTATAGAGGGTGAAAGCCCTCATTCTTAGCCTACCAGGGTATGGTTAAAAGTTATACCGATTGTTCAAAGTAGGACTACAGATGCAGATGAGGAGATGGGGAGATGGGGAGATCAAATTAACGTGTAGCGGTGTCAGCCCTAAGAATTGGTATTAACTCTAAAATTCCAGACTTACTTGATCAGGGTAAACCCATCTTATTTTGAAATGCCTACGATAAGTATTTTTGCTTATTAATTGTGAAATCTTTGGTCAGTAAGGCTTTTAGTATTTAGATGGGCTAGATAAGTATTTTTGCTTATTAATTGTGAAATCTTTGGTCAGTAAGGCTTCTAGAATTTAGATTGGTTTATTATATATAGCATTTCGTGTAGGAATTGGAAAAAACGATTACCGTTTTTGACCTTGTCTTTATGCGGTCGCTCATGAGGGAAACCCCCGCAGGTCGGCGCTGCATCGCTACCAACAATCCCTATATCTTTGATTAACTCTTGCTAACATGCCTATTGCCTCTTGCCTTGACCTAAGGGATTCTGTTCACAACTCAACTATAAATGCTATATATCGAGAGATAGATTTAGACGGCTTCCAACCAATCAAAGATTTGATCTAATTGATCTAATGAAATTAGTCCGTATTGCCACAGAATCATGGGTAAAAAGTTTGGGCTTGGTTCGCCCTGGCGTAGGGCCAGGGCAATGGAAGCCCCAGGAATCTCTAACTCTTCCTGTAACCAGCGAATCAATCTAGTTAGCACTGAAGACTGCATCGACCTCTGGTTTAGGAATTGGGCAGAGAGTTGCTAGCAAAAGCATCCATGGCATAGGCCGGAGTGCGTACGCTATAGTCAGTGTCTTGACCAGTCACAGATTTAGCCAGTTTGTTGAAAGAGTCACTACGCCAGTTGCGCTCATGGATGGGCTTGGTTTGCTCACCACGGAAGTAAGCTTGAGTACCAATTAGCGCAGCAGCAGTCCAACCAACAATTAACAGTGCAATTACAATAGTCATGATTTTCTCCTTTGTGTTTTATAAGCTAGTGGTCAAACAAGTAACGAATGGTTTAGCTGATACCGAAGGCAGTCAAAATTAACAAGCTGACTAAAAAGCTAGCAATAGCACCTTGGGTAATATAATTACGTTGCTGTTCTACTGAAGGGAAGTCTGCGTAGTAAATCTCGGTTTCAGGAGCGTAGTTATTGAGGACTCCGGTTTCATCAACGGTGGTGTACATAGTGGACTTGGTAATAGTGTTAGTGCTGAAAGTCATTTGCTTTTTTTCTCCTTTGGTCTTTATGTAAATAAATGGGTCAAACCGTTAAAGCATTGCTTGATCACAGTGTCAAAATCACAGTGTCAAATGCTTCAAGATTAGGAATTGGGCAGAGAGTTGCTAGCAAAAGCATCCATGGCATAGGCCGGAGTGCGTACGCTATAGTCAGTGTCTTGACCAGTCACGGATTTGGCCAGTTTGTTGAAAGAGTTACTACGCCAGTTGCGCTCATGGATGGGCTTGGTTTGCTCACCACGGAAGTAAGCTTGAGTACCAATTAGCGCAGCAGCAGTCCAACCAACAATTAACAGTGCAATTACAATAGTCATCATTTTCTCCTTTGTGTTTTTTACAAGCTTTGGGTTTAACAAGTAATGAATGGTCTTAGCTGATACCGAAGGCGGTCAAAATTAACAAGCTGACTAACAAGCTAGCTATAGCACCTTGGGAAATATAATTACGCTGCTGTTCTACTGAAGGGAAGTCTGCGTAGTAAATCTCGGTTTCAGGAGCGTAGTTGTTGAGGACTCCGGTTTCATCAACCGTGGTGTACATAGTGGACTTGGTCATGGTGTCAGTGCTGAAAGTCATTTGGTTTTTTCTCCTTTCGTCTGTGTTTTACAAGCTTTGGGTCAAACCCTTAAAGCATTGCTTGATTAAAGTGTCAAATGCTTCAAGATTAGGAATTGGGCAGAGAGTTGCTAGCAAAAGCATCCATGGCATAGGCCGGAGTGCGTACGCTATAGTCAGTGTCTTGACCAGTGACGGATTTGGCCAGTTTGTTGAAAGAATCACTACGCCAGTTGCGCTCATGGATGGGCTTGGTTTGCTCACCACGGAAGTAAGCTTGAGTACCAATTACCGCCGCAGCAGTCCAACCAACAATTAACAGTGCAATTACAATAGTCATCATTTTCTCCTTTGTGTTTTACAAGCTAGTGGTCAAACAAGTAACGAATGGTTTAGCTGATACCGAAGGCGGTCAAAATTAACAAGCAAACTAACAAGCTAGCTATAGCACCTTGGGAAATATAATTACGCTGCTGTTCAAGTGTTGGGAACTCTGCGTAGTAAATCTCGGTTTCAGGGGCGTAGTTGTTGAGGACTCCGGTTTCATCAACGGTGGTGTACATAGTGGACTTGGTCATGGTGTCAGTGCTGAAAGTCATTTGCTTTTTTTCTCCTTTCGTCTTTCTGTAAATAAATATAACACTATGTAAATTTTTGTTGCAATAGCTTGACAGGGACTGGCGGTAGGGTTAGCCGTATAGGTGATAGGTGTAAAAACCCTACAAAAAGGTAAAAAGCCTAAATTTAGAATATTAAACAAGAGTAAATAGGCGCAATTAGCATTAATTACGCCTATAACACCAAATAATGGCTGCTAATCCTTATTTATAACTATTTAAATCTAAGTGTTTCAGTCTAAGTGTTTCAGTCTAAGTGTTTAAGTTATTACTTTAGGCATATATCTTTGGGCATAGATGAGATCCCCCCAGCCCGACTCTACTCAGCCTTTCGATGATGAGGAGTTAATAGACTGATCAGATGTGTAGCAAGATGTTTGGACAGGACTGACTGGGTAAGTCCTGTTGATAGAAGCAAATGTTTTGGCAAAAAAGTAACTTCAGATATAGCGTTTCTTATACCTATGAGGTAAACAGGGTTTTTTCCCACTTCTGACTTCCCTGCTCCCAGCTCCGTTCGCACCTCAAGCAGCGTCTGGCTCTGCCAGTAAGCGTGGCCCACGGCCTTAGCTCCCATTAACCCCAAGGGCGTAAGTACCTCATCCAATTGAGAACTGCTATATGCGATCGCATTTCAAGAGCCCATGATTGGACAGCAGCAAAGGGTGGCAAGGATCATGCCTACCCTTTTGATTACTCCTACAATTGATCACTCCTGTAACAGAGTCTTAGACACAATTCTGGTTTTCTTACGATCAGCTTCTGAGAGGTCTTCCCCAGTTTGCAAAATCGTAGCATTAGTTTGCAGTACCGTTGCGGCTCCTTTATCCCCCATCTGGATAGCAGTTTTTGCCGCAGTTTGTAACATGGTGGCAGCCCCGACGCGATCGCCCTGCTGTAATTTCGTTTCCGCAATTTGAGTCTGACGATATTTAGCTAAAGCTAGAATATGCTTCTGTACCTCAGGATTGGGAACTGGTTGATAAGCCTCCTGGAAATTTGCCTGGACTGGCACGATTTCCGAGAGTAACTCTTGGGCACCACTGGATGGATCATCATATTTGACTTGTACATGGGCAATGGTTTGACGACCCTCTGGCATTTTCCCAACATACAAGTTAGCGAGAATCACCCGTTGTGAATCAGTCATCAAATCTCCCAAACGTACCATAAAGCGATCGCCTTCTGATTGTGCTGGGAGTTCAATCGCATCTGGTTCTACTTGGGCGATGGGTTTGAGTTCTGCTAACCGCACTTTTGGCATTAAATCCAACAACAGATAAGCATTAGTTAAGCCAACAGACTGCATGCGGTTGAACAAACGTGCAAACTCACTCAGGGCTTGCTCTGGTTCTTCAATGTAAGACAAGCTACCAGTAGCAATATCCGCAATTTTTTCCAAAATATCTTGGTTCCAGTTGGCACCGAATCCCAGACTGTTGATAGTCAAGTTATTTTCAGCAGCCAGTTCAGCTAATTTTATGCAGCTTTCATTGTTTCCATGTTCGTTTTCCCCATCAGTGAGGAGAAACACCTGAGATACCGTGTCTTGTTTAGCTTTAATTAATTCTTTAACCCCTAGCTTTAGACCTTCATCAATGGCAGTACCCCCATCAGCCCCAAGTCGGTTAATCTTTCGTTTGATTTGGTCTAGGTTGCCCATCGGTTGATTGCGAACCAGCACTTTCGCTCTGTGGTCAAAGGCCACAATCGAGAGGCGGTCATCCGGTTGCAGGCGCTCAATTAACCCTACTGCTGCTTGCTTGACAGTTTCCAGAGGCTGTCCATGCATGGAGCCACTGTGGTCGAGTACCAGACACAAATTCAACGGTACATTTCGACTGGAGGAAGCAGCGATCGCAGAAATCGCCATGGATAACTGACGCTGACTACTCGGTTGATTAGCATCAATATTAGTATCGTTAAGGGCTGGGTGCAAACCAACTTTCATTTTAGATAGCTCCTCAGGCAGCAAGGGTAATTGATAATGGGTGTAGGGGCATCAGCCAACATGGGTCGAGCCATTGAGCTGCTTACAATAACCCCATATAAGGCAGTTTTCCCCCATGTTACAGTTTTTACCTTTCGGGGGCTAACCGGCACGAATAAAATCACGAAGAAAGTATGGCAAGCTACACTGGTTAAAGATAGTGCCATTATTGCAGCCCCAAATATCATGAAACGACCCATCCAGGCTGTTCAATCTACCTATTATGGTAGACCTGCCTACCGCACACCGCCACCAGACTTACCCTCGCTGTTGTTAAGTGAGCGGATTGTATATTTGGGTATGCCCTTGGTGAGTGCGGTAACAGAATTAATTATTGCCGAACTGTTGTATTTACAGTACGACGACCCAGACAAGCCAATTAAAATTTACATCAATTCCACCGGCACATCCCGTTACGATGGCCAACCTGTGGGTTTTGAAACCGAAGCTTTTGCCATCTGTGACACCATAAATTACATCAAGCCCCCTATCCACACTATTTGTATTGGTTCAGCCCTCGGGATGGCAGCCATGCTCCTCTCCGCAGGAACCAAAGGCTGTCGGGCAAGTTTACCCAATGCCACTATTGTCCTACATCAGCCCAGGAGTTATGCCCAGGGTCAAGCGACGGATATCCAAATTCGTGCTCAAGAAGTTCTGACCAATAAGAAGACGATGCTCGATATCCTGTCTCGCAATAGCGGTCAAGACCAAGAAAAAATTGCCAAAGATATGGATCGCTTCCTTTACATGACACCTCACCAAGCCCAAGAGTATGGTCTGATCGACAGGGTGCTAGAACCTCAAGAGCTTGATACTCCGATTCCTGCTGGTATTACTTAGGTCGTAAGCTATCAGCAATCAGCAATCAGCAATCAGCAATCAGCTTATTCGGATCAGTAAAACCAGCAGGGATTTTCAACCAGCCGTATAAGTGCACCCGATGCTTGTTTACTACCTCCCGTTGATTAGCATGATAGCTGACGGCTCACGGCTGATAGCTGAATGCTTACATAAATTGATCAATCTTTACATGCCCTTTTCCACAATCTAGTACTAACTCGGAGCAAATTATGCCAATTGGTGTGCCCAAAGTTCCCTACCAGATGCCAGGAAGTCAGTATACTGAGTGGATTGACATCTACAACCGTCTCTACCGGGAACGGATTATTTTTCTAGGCAAAGAGGTGGATGACGAAATCACCAACCAGATCATTGCGGTAATGCTATATCTCGACTCTGAAGATAATAGCAAAGATATTATCCTCTACATAAACTCTCCTGGTGGTTCAGTCACCGCAGGCATGGCAATATACGATACCATGCAGCATATCAAATCCGATGTAGTAACCGTTTGTGTTGGTCTAGCTGCCTCTATGGGGTCGTTCCTGCTAGCTGCAGGTAAAAAAGGAAAACGAATAGCTTTGCCTCACTCCAGGATTATGATTCACCAACCCTCTGGGGGAACCCGTGGACAAGCTACGGATATTGAGATTGAAGCTAGGGAAATTTTGCGGATCCGCCATCAACTCAATGAAATCTACGCCCAAAATACCGGTCAATCCCTAGAGAAAATCGAAAAAGACATGGATCGGGACTTTTTCATGTCAGCGGATGAAGCCAAGGAGTATGGCTTGATTGACCAAGTCATTGACCAGAGAGCACCCTAGACTGTTGCTCTGGTAAATTTGATCAGGACTTACGCCGCCAAGCCGGTTATTAACCGTAATGGCACCAATTGCAGCCTTTGATTGATCATCCTCTTGGTGCCCTTTCACCCTTAGCTTTGAAAAAGCGCGGAGCCGCACCGCAAAAACTGGGTTGTAACCGTCTTGGTGGTTGACACTCCCCGCTTTAAAAAGACGGGGATTCTTAGATCTACGACCGGCCTTAAACCTCCGTGTCCAAATGGCAATATCTAAACCGAAATCCCGTCAAGACTAAGATTTTAGTTCAGTTCACGAAAGACCCAGCGGGCTAGTCTCCTTAAGCGTTCGGTTATTTTTTGAGAAGTGCCTTATCAAGTCCGTTGCTTCCCTGTTTCACCTGGTTTCGGCGTGCCCCGCCGTACCGTTGTTTTCTCAAGTTGTGTCTTGCTGGGTTCACACACCGATTGTTAGTCGTTCGCGTAGCGTGGCCATAGGCCAATGGTTGGGTTTTTAAGGAGGATTTTCCCAGAGACGAAACCTTAGTAGAGTGGAGCCTTACTACAAAACCTTTTCCCTATGCTGCATAACCTGCCGACTATAAAGGCTCCACTCTACTTACGGTAACTTCAAGCCCTCCGGGCATTACTACTTTCAGGTCGGTAAGTTACGGGTCTCTCTCCCGGCTCAGCCTGCGGTTTTTCAGCCTCTACCCTATACTTCAATTATACTGTGGCGCTAATGTAGCGATAACTTCTTGATGGAAGTTTTTTTTACGGCTACTAAACTCGCTGGTCACTTTCATCCCCGATAATCGCGATGCGGGGCTTTCAGTGTTGGGATTTCTAGTAATGGCTATTTGATGATCCCCTGATCAAGTAGTATAAAGGGAAAAGTAGTAACATTATTCAGAAGGGTACTCTATATATAAAAAGCAGATAAGTCTGTCTAAACCCTTATTGATTACTTATCCCATTGATGAATCTGGCTGATTGTTATCGCTTACTGGGTGTGGATCCAGGAGCGAAACAGGTTGAAGTAAAGGAGTCTTATCGGCGTCTGGCACGTCGGTATCATCCTGATATTAACCCTGGAGACAAGCTTGCCCAAGAAAAGTTTATTCGGTTTACGGAGGCTTATAAGCTTCTCCTCAGTGTTATCAAAGAGTCTGACCGTGAACCAGTCTTAACCTCCGCCACTAGCTTTGGTAATCACAGTAATCAGCCTGAGGAATCACATCCGACAACCTCAACTTGGGTCACGCCTCAGCCACCATCCGTTGAGTCCAATCAACCCCTCTCAGCAGTTGAACAACAGCTGAAGTGGGATTCCTATCATCAACTCCAGCAATTGCTTCGGGAGCGACGGTTGATGAGAGCGATCGCATTAGTCGAAGCCTTGGCTCAAAGAATGCCCCAAGACCCAGAAGTGCGTCAGTGGCAAGCGATCGCTTATCAAAGTTGCGCAAGACATTTGGTTAAACAGCACAAGCTGGATAAAGCTAGAAATTATCTCAAAAAAGCCCTCAAGACTGACCCCTACAATAAGTCTCTCTCGGCTGAGATAGAACAGGATTTTCGTTTGATCGAGCAGATGATATAACGCTACGCGCAAATCAGAAAAGTGAAATGGTTTTCTAATAAATATCTTTAGAGTTAGCATTCAAGTAAGGACGCTTGATATCAATTCCAAGCAAAGAAAAGTTGTGGAGGATAAAATTCATCCGACCTTCTGCAGAGTCGTGACCTTGTAGCCAAGCTTCTAGTAACGCATTAGCAACAATTTGGCAGCGATTCATCCCAAAATCTTCTTTAGGCGTAAATTTATAATCAGGTTCTTCTGATAGAGCCAGTCCTGGTAACAGCTGCTTCGTAAACAGAGGCACCCCTTCCATAAAATAGGCTTTGTGTTGAGTATAAACAGTCTTAAGGATGGGTTTAACTGTTTTATAATTGCCCTTTTCAAAGCACAGAACCCCTGAATCATAACGCCCGTAGTCAGAAGGATTGTATAGCACCTTAAACGTGAACGGAATTTTGACTCGGTTCAATCCCTCAGTGATAGCTTTCATAACAGCAACTGCACCTTCAGGACTCAGATTAAAATAGACATTTACTGTCTGGTGTTCACCATCTGAATGGCAAGGATTAACTCGACCAGCATTCCCAACCGCTACATAGAATCCGTTTTGCACTAAATTAGGGGGCATCCGGATTGCCACTAAGCTCCCTATAGTAGCAGCCCTATCAATCGGTTGTAAGTGGAAATCACGTCTAATGTGCAGAATTAGACCCTTCTTTTCCACAGTCAGACTACCATCACTTTCCTGTCCTAGCACTAACCAGCCTGGGTCAAAGTAGCCTTGAGAGCGATTACTTTCGCACAATCGCTGGCAAAACTCTAGGTTGAGCCCCCTTACGGTATTGTTCTCCAAATCCTCCTCAAGCGCCCAAGCATTTGAATTGTGATCCGCTGGAAGAGTAGTTTGATAAGAGCCGTTGTAGTAGATACGGTAGAGAAACGTTCGTAGTTGCAGGCTTAGATAGGTATTCTGGATCTTTAAAGGTAGTTGCTGAAAACGAGCTACCACTTCATCAGGAAGTTCCAGGGGTTTGTACTCTGGATGAGTAATATAGAAATTAGATTGAATCTGAACATTGCTAAGAATGTCAGAAAAAACATCCAGCAGTCCAGGTATAGAAGAATCGAGTCGTTGATTTCGTAGAGTATCCAGTAATTGCATAATCAAGACCAATAGACTTAGGCAGGAATACGGCTAGGAAAAGTGAGTTCAGATTCTGTGATGCCAAAAACAATCGAGATTGATTGCTCTGGATGGCATAACAAGGTCTTAGCAACCTGAAGCATACAGATACCTGTGTTGTCAAAGGGTTTGAGGTGATTGATCTTTAAATGAATTTTGCGAATCAAGACAAACCCAGCAAATTGCATCGCTCGTCTCAAAAAATTCTGACGTCGCTCAATAATTTCTGGAAAGTGAGCCAAATAAGCTTGAGTTAGAGTAACAAGGCTAGGTTGAATTACCTCAAGGGGAGTTGTGGCTAGACGCAAAGCAGTTTCAACATCAATTGCTGTACTGATCACCAAGCTACTCAGCCAAATTTGTAGATAGCTAGCGATAATGGTGCCTAAATCTAAGCTTGGATCACCCCAAGTGAATTTCTCCCAATCAATTACTCTAACCATGCTTGTCGTTTCTAGCTTGTTTGTCGAGAGGCATTGCTCCCACTCAAGGTGCAGTAATATGTTTTTCAGTTTTAGGTCATTGTGGATCAGACAGCAAGGATCCCAAACTTGGTTAAGTTCTGCGAGGGCTTGCCCTAAACTGTCGTAGCGCTGATAAAGTCTAAAAAATTCAAGAGAATCTTCAGAATAGATACCAAAAACTTCTGGTTCAATTCGTTCTAACCTTTCAAGAAAGTCAACCTCTTCATCAATCGGTAGCTGTTTAGAATTAGAGTTCAAGAAGTCTTTATATGCCTGACAATCTAGAGTCGTGCGATGGATTGTCGCTAGAATAGCTCCGATTTTGCTAGCGATATCAGTCGGAAAAACCTGCTCTTTACTATAAAAATACGCTAAATCACAATAGTCATTAAGATAGTTAAAAACCAGAATTGAGCGATTTGAATCAAAATGAATCGCCTCGGAAATTAGTGGGCGAATAGAGCTTAGATCTGGAAACTCTTGTAAAAACTCATAAAAAAGCCATTCGTACCAAAAATCACCATTAGTTTTCCCTTCATGATCGTGACGCTCTTGCTTAATCAGAAAATAGCGATCCTCTGTGAAACTCACGAGCAAATTAAAGTTTTTGCCGGATTTTGCTTCAATCTGGAGCAGAGATTGCTGATTTTGCTCACAAATACCCTCTTCGATTAGATACTGAAAAATGTTTTTAGAGCTTAACAAAAAAGTCATTAAAAACTACGGATTGCAACTAATGGTTGATAAATTAACCCAGGATAACGCTAGTCATATGAGATGGGAATTGGGAAGAAGCGAATGGGCAATGTTAAAGAAATTATCCATTACTCATTCCCTAATCAGGATGTATTGGTAGCAAGTAAAAGCGTGAATTGGTATTAACTAGAGCTACCACCACGCTTCTGAAAGAATCCTGGAATTATGAAGATAAATTTGTTGAAAATGTTAACGTTTTGGTTAACGACTGCAGTACCACCCTTCTTAGGGATCGCGATCCCTTCCAAGTTCACGTCATTACTAATGATAATAGGCTGGCCATTGCCGAAAAAGTCATTAAAGTCTTTGATGTTAGCGGGGCGGCGTTTGCGGCGGCGTCCGCTACTGTCGTCACCTCCTTCAATCTTGTTGAGCTGATCTTCCGACACATCTGTCATGAAGTCCAAATCTTTGATAGAATCGATGAAGCTTTCCGAAGTTTAAAACAGAGCCGAACCAGCAGGACGCTGATTATAAATTTCCATCTCATCCATATTGAGTACTCTCCCTTTTCAAAAGGTTTAATTTGGGTGAAATTAGCTCTAGAGAATCGATCCAGTAATGACGATTATGGGTAGGCATTAAACATCAGGGCAATCATATATATATCGCCCAAAGTTTAGTTATTCGTTCCGCAGCCAGTAAAGCAGTTTTCCTTCCCAGTTAGGAAGAGTTTTGTTCCTAAACCCTAGAGGTTTGGTGAAGGGTAAAGTAGACTTTGCCAATCCAGAGTAAAATCCTTCACCTATTCTTACTGGATTAACTCTCTAGTGCCAAATTTATTGATGTAATGATTGGTTGTTGAAACCAACCTAGTTGTATTTAATTTAAGATAACTATATAAATTCCTGCTGTCTCGCCATTGTGGCGCAAAGGTTTTTTGAAGGTTAACCGGTTGAAGGTTAACCGGTTGTTCGCCAAAGGCGTTCCCGTAGGGTAGGTTAACAAGTTGAAGGTTAACAGGTTGAAAGTTAACAAGTTGAAAGTTAACAAGTTGAAAGTTAACCGGTTGAAGGTTCTTCACTGTTGAAGGTTCTTCACTGTTGAAGGTTAACCGGTTGAAAGTTAACCGGTTGTTTGCCCTGGGCATCCCTTGTAGGGTAGGTTGAAAGTTATTTACTGTTGAGGGAACAGGGAACAGGGAACAGAGGGTTAACAACTTGAAGATTAGAACCTGCAACCTGCAACCTGCAACCTGCAACCTGCAACCTTCAACCTTCAACCTGCAACCTTCAACCTGCAACCTCCAACCTGCAACCTTCAACAACCTGCAACCTTCAACCTGCAACCTCCAACCTGCAACCTTCAACAACCTTCAACAACCTTCAGCAACCTGCAACCTTCAACCTGCAACCTCCAACCTGCAACCTTCAACAACCTTCAACAACCTTCAGCAACCTGCAACCTTCAACAACCTTCAACCTTCAACCTTCAACCTTCAACAACCTCCAACCTTCAACAACCTCCAACCTTCAACCTTCAACCTTCAACCTTCAACAACCTTAAACCTTCAACCTTCAACAACCTTAAACCTTCAACCTTCAACAACCTTGGCCAAAAGGCCACGCTACGCGAACAACCTTGGCCAAAAGGCCACGCTACGCGAACAACCTTCAACAACCTTAAACCCAAATAACCTTAAATCTTGCAAGTTAAACCACCAGTCTTTTGGCTAAAGCGTAGGTTTTCGCCATAGTCCACCGGACAATCAATCACCGTAGGCACATCTTGAGCTAATGCTTCTTGTAGGGTAGGAATCAACTCATCCACTGAATTGACACGATAGCCTTTTAGTCCCATACTTTCAGCAAATTTGACAAAATCTGGATTGCCAAAATTCACAAAAGCCGACTCACCAAAGTGATTTTGTTGCTTCCAATCAATCAAGCCATAGCCACCATCATTGAAAATCAGTGTCACAAAGGCAGTCCCTACTCTTAGTGCTGTTTCAAGTTCCTGGCAATTCATCATAAAGCCCCCATCACCAGTCACTGCCACGATATTCCGATCTGGGTAAACCAGCTTAGCCGCTACTGCTCCTGGCAAAGCAATCCCCATGGCTGCGAAACCATTAGAAATGATACAGGTATTGGGACAATCACAATGGTACTGACGAGCCATCCACATCTTGTGAGCTCCTACATCAGAGATCACAATATCTTCTGGTTCCATGACCTGGCGTAGGTCATAGATCAGTTTTTGCGGCTTGATCGGAAAGCCTTCATCATTAGCATACTGTTCGTAGTCCTCTCGGATTTCCGACCGCAGTTCAGCAGCGGATGGTATCGGTTTACCTTCCCGGTCTCCCTGCTTCATAATTTCCTTGAGAGAGTCAGAAATATCCCCCACTACCTCCACTAAAGGAATGTAGCTTTTATCAATTTCTGCTGGACTGGCACCGATATGAATAATGGGAATCTTGCCCTCTGGATTCCACTTTTTCGGAGAATATTCAATCAAATCATATCCCACCGCAATCACCAAATCCGATTGCTCAAAAGCACAGGTGATGTGGTCCCGTTGTTGTAATCCCAGGGTCCACAAGGCCAGGGGATGAGTATAAGGAATACACCCTTTACCCATGAAGCTATTGACCACTGGAATATTCATCCGGGTGGCAAATTGGGTTAGGGCTTCAGCAGCATTAGCACGAATTGCGCCATTACCCGCCAAGATTAGGGGATTTTTCGCCTTAGAAATTGCCACAGCTGCCTTACCCAAACTACGGAAAGACGCAAAGGTTTTTTCCCGACCATCTTTGCCTAGGGGTTGGCTATTGACTGGCATGGCCGCAATGTTTTCTGGCAAATCTATGTGTACCGCTCCTGGTTTTTCGGTCTGAGCGAGTTTAAACGCTTTACGGACAATTTCTGCGGTCGTATCAGGGCGGACAATTTGCCGGTTCCACTTAGTCACTGGAGCAAACATTGCCACCAAATCCAAGTACTGGTGGGACTCAATATGCATCCGGTCTGTTCCCACCTGACCAGTTATCGCTACTAGAGGTGCTCCATCCAAATTGGCATCAGCAACCCCAGTCATTAAGTTAGTTGCCCCTGGACCAAGGGTAGACAGGCAAACTCCAGCCTTTCCTGTCAGCCGTCCGTAAACGTCTGCCATAAAGGCTGCTCCCTGTTCATGACGAGTGGTAATAAATTGAATTGAAGAATGTCTAAGAGCTTCTAGAACATGGAGATTTTCTTCTCCAGGTAGTCCAAAAACGTACTCGACTCCTTCGTTTTCTAAGCAATTTACCAATAGTTCAGCGGTATTCATGTCACCCATATCTAATCATCCCTGGTATATATAGTTTTGGTATCAAAATAATCTTTGATTGTAAAAATTCCTGTTTAGATTTCTTTTGAGATTCCTTTTTAGCTTTTTCTATTAGCCTTCGTCCATATTTGTTATTAGTTCATGACAAGCGATGCAGAGGTGCGACCCGTGGCGAATTTAATTCGCCAACGGAAAGCGCACCTAAGCGGTCTTGGGGGTTTCCCCCATGAGCGACTGCATCAAGACAAGGATTTAGCATTTGAGATCCGGTGCATCCCAATTTTTCAGAAGTCAGTAGGGATCGAGCAATGTTAAAGCAGCCTTTGATAAGCTTTTGATAACTATCAAAGAACGGGAATACTGAGTTGTATAGCCATTCTGGCTTCTATCCGGGGAACTTTAATAAAAGTTAACAGTCAAAAATTGATGTAAAAAAGTTAAAAATGTTACATAAAAACTTCCTATTTTCCCCTTCACCAGCACCACAGGGACGGATACACAGATAGCCTCACCAACAAGGTTAATTTTAAGAATAGTGCTGAGTCCTGAGTCCTGAGTCAGAAAATCCGTCAGTAGTAACTATCACTGTTCAGGATTCAAATAGAATTGCTATAGGCTAATGGTTTTAGGCTAATGGTATTAGGCTAATGGTTGTAAGCATTCAGCAGTCAGCCGTCAGCTGTCAGCTTATTTTATTCAAAAGTACCTCAACTAGTGTGGCACAGGCTTCGACGCTGGGACTTGACCCATAAGCACGGCTGATAGCACCTCAAGTAGCACCATCTGTAGCGCATAGACTGTTCGCGTAGCGTGGCCGTAGGCCTTTAGCTGTTCGCGTAGCGTGGCCGTAGGCCTTTAGCTGATAGCTGAATGCTTACTAATGGTTTTAGCCTAATACCTAGGATTTTTACTTCACCCAAACAGTTTTGATGTTTACGAACTCATGTATCCCTTGAATGCTTAGTTCTCGCCCATAGCCAGAACGTTTGATGCCACCGAAGGGTAAACGGGGGTCGGATTTGACTAAGCCATTGATAAACACTGCTCCAGCTTCAAGTTCATCAATCAGCCTGGGGATTTGCTCCTCATTGGTTGTCCAGGCACTAGCTCCTAATCCAAATACTGTGGAATTGGCAAGCTTAATAGCAGCATCAATATCCGGAACTCTAAACAATAGGGCAACAGGGCCAAAAAATTCTTCGTTATCAGCTGGAGTGCCTGGTGGGAAGTCAGTTAGAATTGTGGGGGGGTAGAAGTTACCAGCGCGATCGCTTAAAGGATGGCCACCGATAAGAACCTTTGCCCCTTGTTCAATGCAGGCTTGTACCTGTTGGTCTAAGTCTCTAAGAATACCAGGGGTTGCCAATGGGCCAATATCGGTATCTTCCGCCATGGGATCTCCCACTTTCAAGGCTTGGAATTTGTCCAGTAGGCGTTGCTGAAAGTCCTCGGCTACTGCGTCCACCACAATAAACCGTTTCGCTGCAATACATGATTGACCGTTATTGAGCATCCTAGCAGTCACACCCGTGGTAGCTGCTGCTTCTAAATCGGCACTTTCTAGGACAATAAACGGGTCACTTCCCCCTAGTTCCAGGACAGTTTTCTTGATTTGTGTCCCAGCCGCTGCGGCTAAAGCTGCTCCTGCTAGCTCACTACCAGTTAGGGTGGCAGCTTTGACCCGTGGATCCTGAATTACTGCCTCTACTTGGTCAGCACCAATCAGTAAGGTCCCAAACACCCCTTCGGGAAATCCTGCTTCAACAAAGATTTGCTCAAGGGCTAAGGCGCATTGAGGCACATTAGAGGCGTGTTTTAGCAACCCCACATTTCCCGCCATCAATGCTGGAGCAGCAAAACGGAAGACTTGCCAAAATGGAAAATTCCAGGGCATGACTGCTAGAATTACTCCTAGAGGTTGGTAGCGCACAAAGCTTTGGGTGGCATCGGTAGAGGCTGGGACATCTGCTAGGAATTCAGCTGCGTGTTCAGCGTAGTACCGACAAACCAAAGCACATTTTTGCGCTTCTGCGATCGCACTTTTGAGGGGTTTTCCCATCTCCGTGGTCATCAGCGTGCCGAATTTGACTCGATCCCGCTCTACAATCTCCGCCGCTGCGTTTAGCCACTCTGCTCTTTGCTCCATTGATGTTTGGCAGTATTGCTCAAACGCCTCTTGGGCAACTGCTAGCTTGGTCGCAATCGACGACGGACTCTCTGGCTCAAAGGTTTTGATGGTTTCCCCGGTTGCTGGGTTAACTGTAGCGATCCCCATGGCTTCCTCCTCCCCCCAATGGGGATAGTACTTCCAATTCTTTGATTATAACTAAGTATTTTCACTATGACTTATTTTTGCCAAAATGGCTTAATAGTTTGATATACTTTTAAAAATCGTCAACCCATTGCCCTATAAACTACCAGTCAAGCAAGTGTTAACCTAATATCAAGTTTTATCCTACTACCACGAAATTTATCTCACCAGTTTTTAAAACAGTTATCAACCAAATTCTAGGGATTAGAGCTTAGGGGTTAGGGATTAGACATTAGGCATTTAGGGGTTAGGGATTAGGCATTTAGGGTAATGGTGTTAGGGATTAGAGATTAGGGGTTAGGGATTAGGCATTAGGCATTAGGTAAAATACAAGCAGTTGACAGCCTCAGTGCTTGACGCGGAGCTAGGAAACTAGGTCAGACCACAAATTCTAGGTATTAGGTGTTAGGTATTAGTTACAACAGGGGCATTTGATAACCTCCTTGCTAAATAGGCTTGTCAGAACCCCCTTAGCCATTAAACCTAGTCCTAAGTAGTCGGACACAATTAAAGTTAACTGTGAGGACTTCGGAGCAGGTAGCTAAGGCCGTGGGCTACGCTTTTGGGCTTTGCCCGACGCTGCGCGAACGCGAACGGAGCAGGGAGCTTCGGAGCAGTAAGGGTTTGAGTCTAAGTAATATTTCTTAATACAGTGATCAAAATTTATGTCCGACTACTTAGAACCTTAAATTAGTAGTTTGATAATTTAGTCGATTATACTTAACTGAGATAAGAACTAATGACGAGAGCTAGATTGTGCCGTATTTAATTGCTAAATCAGAGCCGAATAACCAAGAAAGTTATAAATTGAGCAGTGGAGCCAATACCATAGGACGGGAAATAAATAATAGTATTACCGTAATCCATAAAAGTCTTTCCCGCCATCATGCTCAGGTTACAATCACGAATGATCGGGTTATCCTAAAAGACTTAGGTAGCCTAAATCACACGTTTGTTAATGACGCCAAAATTGACCAGTGTGAACTCAAAGACGGAGACTTAATACGTCTGGGCAGTGTAATCTTTGAATTTGTGAGTGATGATGGCAGAATCACCCCAAATATCTTGAAGGATAATGATTCCAACTTTTCGATTGTCAGCAGGTTATCCCCAGAACAAACCCGTGTCGAAATTCAGGAATTACTGCACCATGACAGTTTAACTTATAAAGGCTCAGCCCTGAAGCTGCGAGAGCAAGAGACAGGTCAACGCTCAGTAGACAAGTTAAAAATCTTATTGGAGGTGAGTAAGCAACTTTCCTCTCCCGATGAGCCTGATCACTTGTTGAGAAAAATTCTTGACCTGCTGTTCGAGATTATGAATGTAGACCGGGCAATCATCCTCATGGTTAATCAAGACACGGGAATGCTAGAGGAAAAAGCTGTCAACTCCCGAACAGGCATACCCACCCATGAGCGATTTTATAGCAAACGAATTACCAATTTCGTACACCAGAAGGGGGATGGGGTTTTAATTGCTGATGCTGCCATTGACCAACGATTCAGTAATTCCCAGTCAGTGCTCCAGCAAGAAATCCATGCCTCCATGTGTGTACCTCTAAAACCGAGAGAGGAAGTGATTGGGGTATTGTATGCGGATAATCTCTCTAGAGCCAATATTTATTCTCAAGAAGACTTGGAGTTTTTGACGGCTCTAGCTAACCAAGCTGCGATCGCAATTGACAATGCTCAACTTTACCAGAAGATGCAGGAAGAAGCAGTAATGCGGAGTAAATTTGAGCTTTTCTTTCCGGAAGCTGTGAGTAAAAAGCTCAAGGAAGAAGGCCACTTAGAAATTATAGATACCGAAGTAACCGCCCTGTTTGCCGACATCAGTAAATTTACCCAAATGTCCTCTCGGATGAAGCCACGCCAAGTGATTGAGATGCTCAATGAATACTTCCAGGTGATGGTAGAGGATATTGTGTTTAAATACGAAGGCACTTTAGAAAAATATATTGGGGATGCCTTACTGGCTGTGTGGGGAGCCCCCTATTGCCAACCGGACGATGCTGACCGAGCCGTCCAAGCTGCGATCGCAATGCAACGAGCAGTTATTCACCTAAATCAGGATTGGTTCCAGCGGCGCAATTTAGAGATTGAAATCCACATTGGACTAAATACTGGCAAAGTAGCAGCAGGTAATATCGGTTCACACAAGCTGATTCAATACGCTACTATCGGTGACACTACCAATGTTACTAGCCGCATCTGTAGTGCCGCTCAGGAGGGAGAAATTCTAATTTCCCAAAGCACCTTCGACAAGCTGAGGGATAAAACTCTACCGTTGGAAAAAATGTCCCCGGTTAAGGTTAAAGGTAAAGACCAGCCCCTGCAACTGTATCGCCTACAGTGGGATACTTAATTCCGGGGAAGCTATAAAAGTTAAAGGTTACAGGTTGAAGGTTACAGGTTGAAGGTTACAGGTTGAAGGTTACAGGTTACAGGTTACAGGTTACAGGTTACAGGTTACAGGTTACAGGTTACAGGTTACAGGTGATTAAACCTTCAACCAAACAACCTTCAACCTTCAATCTTCAACCAAACAACCTTCAACCTTCAACCTTCAACCTTCAACCAAACAACTAAACAACCATCTCCTCAGGTTGGAAACCTAAAATCCAAATAGCCCTTTAAAATATCATGTGTAAAACTTGTTGTGACATGGTGGGTGCATAAATTGCCACGGCTGACCAGATAAGTAAATATAGATACCTAGCAAAAATTGACTGTTGCTAGAACTCTATTGACTTTATGCCTAAGTCCTGTACCTGCTCCTACCTTGCTCCTGTACCAGCGTGCTTCTGATGAGTCTGTGCATTAATCCCAACTGCTCAAATCCCCGCAACCCTGACAGTAAACTATTCTGTCAGAGTTGTAATTCTGAGTTGTTGCTGGAAGGGCGCTATCGAGTGATCAGTCAACTGGGAAATGGCGGTTTTGGCAAAACCTATGAAATTGTTGATCGTCAAGGCAACCCTAGAGTTCTGAAAGTTCTCATTAAGAATAGTCCCAAGTATATTGAACTATTCCAAAGAGAAGCCGAAGTCCTCGGCCGACTAGAGAATAGTGGCATTCCCAAAGTAGAACCTGATGCCTACTTCACAGTCTACCCCAGAAACAGCGACGAGCCAGTTCATTGTCTGGTGATGGAAAAGATTGAAGGATTGAATCTAAAGCAATACATCCAAAAGCGGGGTGCTCCCATTGACCAGAAAATTGCCATTCGGTGGCTGATCCAGCTAGCTACCATCTTACAGGCAGTACACAGTCATAACTTTTTCCATCGGGATATCAAGCCCTCTAACATTATGCTCAGGACAGATGGACAACTGGTGTTAATTGACTTTGGCACTGCCCGGGAAATTACAGGTACCTTTGTGACCAAAAAAGCCACTGGTATGGTAACAGGGGTAGTTTCCGCAGGGTATACACCACTAGAGCAGCTTAACGGTCAGGCAGTCCCCCAATCAGACTTTTTTGCTTTGGGGCGCACCTTTGTTTATCTACTCACTGGTCAAGACCCGAGTAAATTTTATGAATCCTATAATGATGAGTTAAGCTGGCGCGACAGTGTTCCGAATATTTTGCCACAACTGGCAGATTTCCTCGACTATCTGATGGCTCGTTTACCCAATCAGCGTCCCCAAACTGCTGAAGAAATTTATCAGCAGTTAGTAGATATTAACAATGCGTTGTATCCCACCAAGATACCTTTCCATACCAAAACTAGCCAAGCCTCCAAAGAAACAAAAAGCCATAAGTCAAGAATCAGTAATGGTTCTTCCCCAAGACGGCCAGCCAGTACAACTCAACCCTGGGTTGGTCCTACAGCACTGCCAATTTCTTCTGCCCCTAATCGGAATAGTAATTTACTAGACCCCAATTTTGTAGCTCTTTGCCAACAGGAACTCGCTGAGTTAATTGGCCCGATGGCTACCATTGTCTGCCAGCGTACTCTTGTCCAGCATCCTAACTCTTCCGCCCAAGAATTTGTAAAAGCTTTATCTCAACAAATTCCCAATCAAAAATATGCCCAAGACTTTCAACGGCGTTTAATGTCATCGGGTCAGTTATAGCGCTACGCGCAAGTCAGAAGTGAGAAGTCAGAAGTCAGAAGTAAGCTATGACTAAGTTTCGGAGATTAGGACATTCCTAATCTCAATGGGTAGTGCTATATAAGTAATACTTAGTAATCCTTCAGGCATCAGTTGAGCAAGCAATTAGTAATTTTGGATTACTAATTAGTTTCTGAATTCAGCATATTCATCGCCATTTCTAAACTAACTTTCATCCGATTCAGAGATTTGGCGAGTATACCAATTTCATCATCTGAATCATGGTCAAATTCTCCAGCCATATTGCCAGTACTAACTTCCTTAGCTAATTGAGCCATCTGCTTAAGAGGTTTGGTCACCGATACCTTTAGGAAACGATTAATCAGCAAGATTGCTACCAGGAAAAAACCAGTAATAATCCCAATCACCAATACCTGTAACTGCTTAGCAGAATTAAAGATTTTAAACGCTGGAACTGATACAATTTTGGCACCAACAATTTCATCGAACTTCCAACCAAAACCATGCTCATCACCGTAGGTAGCAATTTGGCTAGCAGGGGCGGCTTCAGGAGTACTGTGGCATCGTAAACAGCTTTTTTCAGAAACAGCGAGAGGACGGGCAACATAAAAAATTTTTCCACTAGGAAGGGAGCGAAAACCGGTTTTTTCTGTTAGCTCTGGCTGCTGTCGAAAACTCTCCACGATTTCAGTCTCGAAACTATCAGCTTTATCTCTGAGGTTAGTTGGATTAAGGGTCGCTTCTTTATAGAAAAAATCACGATATTGCTCACGTTTACGTAAATTTTCAAAAACTTCCCGAGCTGAATAAGCAGGTACTGTTTGGGGTAAAAATCTGTCTTCATTTTCTAATCGATCAGCTAATTCTGGATTCACTTGATTATTGGTATACTCCCGCACCGAACCCATGGTTTCGATCAGAATTAGGGCTTGGTCAGTTACGACTTTTTCCCCATAGCCTTCTAAAAGTTGAGACAAAACCAAGCCACCAGTCAGTACAAGTCCTATAAAAATGGATAGCAATAGTAAGTTTAGCTTGATTCCTAAATTAAGTTTTTTTAACATTAGCCATCTCCCATAGTATCATTAGTGCCACAGCTGTTTTAGTTCTTAAGGTAATTAATTATGTTTTCCCGCCGTCTATTCTTGTTGAATCTTATATTGATTTTCACAGCTTGTAACTCACCCGATACTCCTATGCTAGGGAAATTAAGTATTGGGATCGTAAGTTACGGGGAAAGCGATCGCTTTATAGAGCCATACTCAAAGTTAATCGAATATCTTGGTGCTCGACTTAAGATGATTATAGAATTAGAACCGATTTACAACGAGCGCAGAGCACTAACTTTGATTAAGCAGAGCAAGTTGTCTATAGTATTTGCTCCTCCTGGTTTAGCAGCCATCGCCATTGCTGAGGCACAGTACATACCAGTGCTACCTCTCGAAGGAGTCAAAAAGTCACGCTCAGTGATCGTAGTAAAACTCGAAAGCCCCATCCAAGACTTGACTGAACTAGCGGGTAAAGTCATTGCTTTAGGTCAACCTGGTTCTGCCACAGGATATTATCTGCCCATCTACAATCTCTACGGTCTGACCCTAGCGGAAGTGCGTTTTGCCCCCACACCAAAACAAGTCTTAGAGTGGATTGCCTCTGAGGAGGTAGTCGCTGGAGCTTTGTCTTTAGAAGAGTTGCAACGCTACCGCCTAGACTTTAGTCAGACTAGGTTCCGGATTTTATATATAGATTCTCATAAAATTCCAAGTGGTTCTATCCTGATCGGACCAACAGTCGAGAGAAATCTACAACAGGAGATCCACAAGGCACTAGAATCTGCCTCCAGCAGCATGGCAGCATCAGTAGGATACATCCCCAATGCTAAAGCACCTGATTATGATTACTTAATTGATGTGGTTCAGAAGGTTAGACCGATTGCCGAACGGATTCAAGAAAAACCTGCTCCTTTATACAGCCTTCCATTTGAGTTGTAAAACTTCCAAACAAGGGGAGAGACCGGCAGTAGCGGAAGAGAATCGATTATATTACCATTGGGGATTTTTAACAAATAATTTAGGATTGCTACATAAGCCGTTGGCAATGTGAATGGTTGCTAGGTAATCCCCTTTGCCTACTTAGCAAGTTTGCAGTTATTTAAAGACCCATAATCACCAGGATTACCTATCCTTATTTTTATTCAAAGTAATTGCAATTATAATTTTTTAAATAACATTCATGGCGGTAAATAAATAAATTGTTAACATGAGATAAATCCTTCTCATATAAGGATTACAGTCGCTAAACTTACACAAGTTCGTCAAAACTTTTTTTTTAAAATAAAGAATTTCACGAGGTATTTACAATAACGGTATTTTTTTTAAAATTTCATTATAGTTTATATTTTTCCCTGAACCATATGCGAGCCATCCGTATCAGTAATTAGAGGAACATTTATACGGATATAGGCTATGCGAATTTACACTACTCTTGCTTTAATTACTGTTTTAACCATCTGGTTTGGGGTTAATTTACCGATGATTGCCCATGG
The DNA here is from genome assembly GCF_010672265.1 of Moorena sp. SIO3A2. Classification (NCBI taxonomy): domain Bacteria; kingdom Bacillati; phylum Cyanobacteriota; class Cyanophyceae; order Coleofasciculales; family Coleofasciculaceae; genus Moorena; species Moorena sp. SIO3A2. Next base: position 119,274 of record NZ_JAAHHC010000002.1, on the reverse strand, counting down.
CTCAAATGCACCACTAAACTATAGTAATGATTGTCCCAGTGTAGTAGAGCAAACAGGACAAATTTTTTCTTATGGAAGAAAAGAAAACCACAAATTTGTCTCATCACCAGTAATTCCGACTACCCTGATCGCCCATCGTGGTAGCGGACGTGTGTCTCTTGTGTGAGAGTCAACTGACTGGATTCCGTTTGATGGCATATCTGGCTGCATTTCAATCCCACTGTTGGGTACGAGTAGCGGGCTACAGTGGGAAAGTGCTAATTCAATATAGTGTACTTGTAGTTGGCTTATTTTATATAATATATTGGAATAAGACATGATTAGGGTGCCTCTTAATTGGTCAATTTTCTGCCAAGCAACCTCAGCTCGCTTTCTTCGATGACAGTGAGTTAGTTCTAGTGTGGAAAAATGAAACTAAATAAGCTTGATAACCAACGGAAGTAGATGTGATTGCCCCTAAGATGATCAACCAATCCGATCTGATCAAAACCCTAAGCCCCAGTGCAATGGATCAGATCATGCTATACCTGGCTTTCAGCGCCCTGCGGACGAGTGGACACCGACATGGGGCGTTTTTAGATGCAGCAGCAACCGCTGCCAAATGTGCCATTTACATGACCTATCTGGAGCAAGATGGCAATATCCGCATGACTGGGCATTTGCATCACATTGAGCCAAAGCGGGTAAAGGTCATTGTTGAGGAAGTTCGACAAGCGTTAACAGAAGGGAAACTGCTCAAGATGTTGGGGTCTCAGGAACCTCGCTATCTGATTCAGTTTCCCTATGTCTGGATGGAACACTATCCCTGGCAACCAGGGCAATCTCGGATCAATGGCACCAGCCTTGACCTGGAAGAAAAGCGCAATCTTGAGATTAAGCTGCCAGATCACCTGCCGGATGCCCAGATCATCAATTCCTTACAATTCTTTGAATTAATAGAATTTCTCCACCGGAGATCCCAAGAAGACTTACCACCAGAGCGACGTCTGCCATTGAGTGAAGCTCTAGCTGAACACATCAAGCGTCGCTTAACCTATTCAGGAACTGTCACCAGAATCGATCACACCGGTGGCTTACCCTACTACGCTCTAACCAATGCATATTACTCGCCAGTAGATGACAAAGCCCGCACCTACACCATGATTGACGAAACAGCGCGATACTTCCGGTTAATGAGAAACTGGGCAGAGCGTCAGCCGCAAGTCATGCGAGGGTTGGAGGAACTAGATATCCCGCCAGAGAAAATCAATCAGGCCATGGAAGAGTTAGATGAAATTATCCGCCAGTGGGCAGATAGGTATCACCGCGATGATGGTGAACCAATGGTTCTACAGATGGTCTTTGGACCAAAATCTGAATAAAGTATGAAGTATGAAGTATGAAGTATAAAGTGGGAACTCGGAAGTCGGAAGTCTAACGCTATCTCAATTTATTAGATTGATTAGTTGCTTAGCAAGTTGTATGTTTTCATCCTTCATCCTTAATACTTCACGATTAACACTTCATGCTTCGCAATTAACACTTCATACTTCATGCTTCATGCTTCATGCTTCATACCTGGCTGATCCAGTGCCATGCTAGAGCTAACAGCACAACAGCGATCGCACCAATAATCGTATTAATAATATTCACGACTTCATTGGTCAACCATTCTAATTTAGATTGTAGTGTCGCACCAATTACACTCTCCAGATTGGTGGCGATGAAGGCAGCAATAACACAGAAAAATACTCCTGTCAAGTTAACCAAACCAACGCCCCAACCCACAAATGCGATCGCAGCTGAAGCAATTACTCCAGCTAGGGTTCCCTCAAGACTTACAGCTCCTTCTGTTCCCCGGGCTACTGGCTGTAAGGTAGTAATCAGGAAAGTCCGTTTGCCGTAAGCCTTACCCACCTCACTGGCAGTGGTATCGGACAGCTTAGTAGCAAAACTAGCAACATAGCCCAGTAACAATAACTGCTGGTAAGGAGCATCCACCAGTAGGGTACCCAAGGCACAAATCGCTCCAGTCAGTGCTGAACCCCAAACATTCTCTGGTCCCCTAGCACCGGAACGCTTTTCCGCAATTCCTGCCGCTTCCTTTTGCGCCATACCAATGCGGGTGACACCAGACCCTACCAAAAAGTAAAATCCGACTACTGTGTAACCTGGCCAGCTCAGAGTACCCCAAATCAGTACGCCTAATATCCAAGCGTGGACAATCCCAGCAGGGGTGAGTAATTTTTTGGGGGCTATCCATACCATGGCAAGGAAAACTGTGTTCACTGCAACAGCAACTAGCCAAGGATTTAAAGAAAGACTATCATCAAGCATAGCAAAATAGTTATATTGGTAATTAGTAATTGGTTAATTGGTAATTAGTAATTGATAATTGGTAAGTGGTAATTGATAATTGGTAATTGTAATTGCTTCCGAGCCATTACCCCAGCACTCATACCCTATTACCCATTCCCCATTATCCAAAAAACCAATAACAAAGCACACTACTGAAGCAACCGGATCCCAGATTAGGTCAGATTCTTGAATAAAGTTGAATTTCTTTAAAACCTTGGCCAAAAGGCCACGCTACGCGAACAACCTACCCTACAAGAGATCCCTGGGCAAGAACAACCTTCAACCCTTTTGCCTTCAACCGTCAAAACCTTCAACCTTCAACCGTCAAAACCTTCAACCTTCAACCGTCAAAACCTTCAACCTTCAACCGTCAACCTTCAACCTTTAAAACCTTCAACCGTTTTCCCCTCAAACCAAAACTTATGAAACCAGTCCTATTTCATCTCGCATTTCCCGTTACCGACATTGAGCAAACTAAAGTCTACTACGGTGATGGACTTGGCTGCGAAATCGGTAGAGAATCTCGCCATGCGGTGATTCTGAATTTATACGGTCATCAACTCGTGGCTCACCTAACCAAAGAAACCCTGACACCTCAGCGGGGTATTTATCCTCGACATTTCGGGTTAGTTTTTACATCCCTGGCTGATTGGGAAGCCTTACTTTACCGTACTAAACAAAAACAATTATCTTTCTACGAGCAACCCAAGACCCGCTTTCCCGGTCAACTTACAGAGCATCGCACTTTCTTCCTCCAAGATCCATTTTATAACTTAATGGAGTTTAAGTTCTACTGTCATAGTTCAGCAATTTTTGGTGGACGTGAGTTGGCAGAAATTGGCGATCGCGTTTAAGCCAAATCCTTTTCAGCAATTCTCAAACGAGAAACACACCCAAGAAGGGTTGATGAACACAAAGGTTGATAAAACTAGAAAAACCCCTTACTGAGTAAGGGGTTTTTTCAGCTAAGCTGATTGGAACTACTGATACCAAGTCCCTATAGCTTCCACGGTCGCTGTTTTGGGGGGCTAGTTCTGATCGTCAATCAGCTCAGGTTATAACCGTGTGCAGTATAGCTTAGATAAGGTTGGGGTTGAAGCCAGCCTCGGGTGGCTGGTCGATGACCATTGCATCCCTCAATTCAGACCCATTCAAGTGCCAAAAAGCAATAGTATTATTGTTGTTCCAGACAATATCATACTTGCCGTCATTATCTACGTCTGCAATACCCTGAATGCTCCATCCAGTTGAGCTTAGTATTCCTAAGGGCTCACCATCCCGTGTGAGGATGTCACCTTTGACTAGTTTCTTATTAGACATCTGCCATGTGGCAATCTGTCCACTCTCCGAGTGGTACCACAGAATCTGGTCTTGGCCATCGCCGCTGAAGTCCGCCACAGCTTCGATTTGCCATCCAGTTGATGATGGTGCTAGTACCGGCTCATCGTCTCGTGTTACCACGGCAGCATCGACTAGTTCGTTGCCATTTATCTCCCATATGCCAACCTGTCCACTATCCTGGTTGTACCACAGAATCTGATCTCGATCCCCACCACTGAAGTTACCAGCACCGTGGATTTCCCATCCACTGTCTTCGGCTATCAGTAAAGCCTGACCATCCCGTTCAATGCTCCCCTTATTCACCAGCTGGTCACCATCTATTTCCCAGATTGCAACCTCTCCAGTATCTCGGTTGTAGGCGAGAATATCATGTTTGAGGTCACCGTTAAAGTCAGCAAACTCGGTGATTTCCCATTCCATGGGGTCTACCTCACCAGACTCAATAATCACCTCCTTGATCTCGTCACCTTGCCCTTGCCAGTATTTAATGGCTCCGGTTACTTTGTTAAGCCAGAATACATCATCCGTTTCACCGTCGCCATCAAAGTCTCCAGTACCTTGGATTTCCAAATTGAGATCTTTTTCCGCAGGAAGGCTAACTGTATTTACCTGGTGAGTATCATCTATCTTCCACAGCTTATTCTCTCCTGTCAGTGAATTACGCCAGACAAACCTGGTACTATTGTCAGGAACTGACGATGTGTCATCAGCAATGGTAATCTGAGCAAACCTTTTGCCAACTAAGTTATAATCTTCGCTGGTATTTAAGACCAGGTTAACAGTTTCATCACCTTCGTCGATTCGGGAGTCGATTTCTGGAGTGATTTTCAGCTCGACGGAAGACTCACCAGCGGCAATAGTGACTGACCCATTGAGGGTTTCACTGTAGTCATCTGCGGTAGCAGTGCTACCAAAAGTCATGTAACTGACAGTAAGGTCTTCACTAGTGTCTCCGGAACGAGTGATGGTGATGCTGCCTGGGTCTTGGTCTTTTTCCGCTGCCTCAAGGTCACTAGCAGTGATCGTGACAATCGGGATGTCATTATCAAAAATATTGGCAGTGACTAACCCAACATTGCCCAGGGGATAGTTCACACTGTCCTCGGATTTGGTAATCTCGTGGCTGATGGTACTTTCGTGATCCCCTTCAACCTCTTGATCATCCAGCCCTCGCACTGTGATAGTTTGGAGTTTTGCCTCATTGAAGGTAAGCACTTGCTCTGAAGCAAAGGTAGTTCCATCTAAACTGATTTCAGTTTGATCATCAGCTTTGATAGTAACTTCTACTTCTCCAAGGGGCTGTTTAGTTAACGCAACAGTGTAGATACCAGTACCACCCTCAAATAGTATTGGGTTTTCACTGATGATAATCTCTGGGGTTGTGGTAACAGTCTCATTATCAGTAATGGTAATCTCGGTGGATGGGATATTGAGAGTTGATGGATATTTGACCTCATCCCCGGTGTTGATAATGGCGTAGCTGATGGTGCTGGTGTGCTCACCTTCGACAACGGTGTCATCCACCGCCATTACCTTAATGGTTTTGGCAGCAGTATCGACTAGGCTGACCACCACTTCGTTGTCGAAGCTCTCTCCATCAACACTGATTTCACTGTTGTCATCGGCAGTAATGGTGATTTCTACTGCCCCAGCTGGAACAGTGTCCAGAGCAATAGTATACTCCTGTGCCTCTCCCCCTTCCGTCAGAGGAGAAATTGGGGTGATGATCACTTGACCAGCAGCATCTGCCTCATTATCAGTAATGGTAATTTCAGTGGATGGGATATCGAGAGTATCAGGATATTTGGCCTCATCCTCGGTGTTGGTAATGGCGTAGCTGATAGTGCTAGTGTGCTCACCTTCTATACTCTGGTCATCCACTGCCTGTACCGTAATGGTTTGAGCAAGAGTATCACTTAGGCTGACCACCACTTCGTTGTCGAAGCTCTCTCCATCAACACTGATTTCACTGTTGTCATCGGCAGTAATGGTGATTTCTACTGCCCCAGCTGGAACAGTGTCCAGAGCAATGGTATACTCCTGTGGCTCTGCACCTTCCGTCAGAGAGGCAATCTCGCTGATCAGGACTTTACCAGCAGCATCTGCGTCATTATCAGTAATGGTGATCTCGGTGGGTGGGATAATCAGAGTATCAGGATATTTGACCTCATCCCCGGTGTTGGTAATGGCGTAGCTGATGGTAGTGTTATGGTCACCTTCCACACTCTCGTCATCCACCGCCTGTACCGTAATGGTTGTGGGG
>NZ_JAAHHC010000002.1:0-113233 GCF_010672265.1 Moorena sp. SIO3A2 | reverse complement strand
TGGGATAATCAGAGTATCAGGATATTTGACCTCATCCCCGGTGTTGGTAATGGCGTAGCTGATGGTAGTGTTATGGTCACCTTCCACACTCTCGTCATCCACCGCCTGTACCGTAATGGTTGTGGGGGTGGTATCCGTTAGGCTGACCACTACTTCGTTGTCGTAGCTCTCCCCATCGAGACTGATTTCACTGTTGTCATCGGCAGTAATAGTGATTTCTACTGCCCCAGCTGGAGCAGTATCAAGAGCAATGGTATAAGTGCCAGGCTCTCCTGCTTCTGCGATCGGGGAAATTTCCGTGATCAGGACTTGACCAGGAACAACTGCGTCATTATCAGTAATGGTGATCTCGGTGACTGGGATAATCAGAGTATCAGGATATTTGACCTCATCCCCGGTGTTGGTAATGGCGTAGCTGATGGTAGTGTTATGGTCACCTTCCACACTCTCGTCATCCACCGCCTGTACCGTAATGGTTGTGGGGGTGGTATCCGTTAGGCTGACCACTACTTCGTTGTCGTAGCTCTCCCCATCGAGACTGATTTCACTGTTGTCATCGGCAGTAATAGTGATTTCTACTGCCCCAGCTGGAGCAGTATCAAGAGCAATGGTATAAGTGCCAGGCTCTCCTGCTTCTGCGATCGGGGAAATTTCCGTGATCAGGACTTGACCAGGAACAACTGCGTCATTATCAGTAATGGTGATCTCGGTGACTGGGATAATCAGAGTATCAGGATATTTGACCTCATCCCCGGTGTTGGTAATGGCGTAGCTGATGGTGGTGTTATGGTCACCTTCTATACTCTGGTCATCCAGCGCCTGTACCGTAATGGTTTTGGCGCTGGTATCACTCAGACTCACCACTACTTCGTTGTCGTAGCTCTCCCCATCAACACTGATTTCACTGTCTTGATCCGCAGTAATGGTGATTTCTACTGGTCCAGCTGGAACAGTGTCCAGAGCAATGGTATACTCCTGTGCCTCTCCTCCTTCCGTCAGAGGGGAAATCTCGCTGATCAGTATTTGACCAGCAGCATCTGCGTCATTATCAGTAATGGTGATCTCGGTGGCTGGGATATCGAGAGTATCAGGATATTTGTCTGAATCCCCGGTGTTGGTAATGGCGTAGCTGATGGTGGTGTTATGGTCACCTTCGACAATCGTGTCATCCAGAGCCTGTACTGTAATGGTTGTGGGGGTGGTATCCGTTAGGCTCACTACCACTTCGTTGTCGAAAGTCTCCCCATCGAGACTTATTTCACTGTCTTGATCCGCAGTAATGGTGATTTCTACTGGTCCAGCTGGCTCAGTGTCAAGAGCAATGGTATAAGTGCCAGACTCTCCCGCTTCCGCGATCGGGGAAATCTCCGTGATCAGCACTTGACCAGGAACAACTGCCTCATTATCAGTAATGGTGATCTCGGTGGCTGGGATATCGAGAGTATCAGGATATTTGTCTGAATCCTCGGTGTTGGTAATGGCGTAGCTGATGGTAGTGTTATGCTCACCTTCGACACTCTCGTCATCTACTGCCTGTACCGTAATGGTTGTGGGGGTAGTATCCGTTAGGCTCACTACCACTTCATTATCGAAGCTCTGCCCATCGAGACTTATTTCACTGTTGTCATCCGCAGTAATGGTGATTTCTACTGCCCCAGCTGGAACAGTGTCCAGAGCAATGGTATACTCCTGTGCCTCTCCTCCTTCCGTCAGAGGGGAAATCTCGCTGATCAACACTTGACCAGGAGCAATATCATTATCAGTAATATTGGCAGTGAATTCTGCAACTAAGCCAACAGCATAGCTTGGATCATCGGAAACCGTAATTTCGTGCCTGATTTGACTGCTGTGCTCTTCTTCAACTTGCTCATCATCTACCGGCTGCACCGTGATTTCTTTTTCCAGAGTCTCAGCGTTGAGAGTAATGACTTGCTCTTTGGCAAACTCTTCATCATCTACCTTGATTACACTCTGGTCATCAGCAGTGAGCTTAACTGTTACATCCCCAGTGGGTCGGGTACTTAAGGCAACTGTGTAAATTCCCTCTTGACCCTCTTGGACAGATACAAGATCATCGATGAACACGATTCCAGGGTCATCGTCTGCAATATTGGCAGTATATGATGGGCCTTGTCCGATAGGATAGTTCTCAGAATCTTCTGTATCGCTAACTCTGTGAGTGATGGTGCTAGTGTGAACACCTTCTACCAGAGCATCCTGAACTGCTCGTACCCTAATGGTTTCTTCGAGTTTTTCTGGGTTGAGGTTAATGATTCGCTGAGAGCCAAAGTTGATGCCATCGAGACTAATTGTACTCTGGTTATCAGCTTGGATAGTAATTTGTACTGCTCCAGTGGGAGGAGTATTCAAAGAAACTGTGTAAGTGCCTGAACCATTGTTTTCAGTGATCGTGATGGCCTGGCTGAAGATCAGCCCAGAGTCATTATCAGCAATATCGACAGTGACTTCTTCTGGTAGCTCGCCCAGGTCATAGTCTAGGTCTTCGGAAGCAATTTCATGGCTAATTTTGCTAGTGTGATCACCTTCGACCTGATCATCATCTAATCCCTGTACTGTAATTTCTTTTTCCAGGGTTTCAGCGTTGAGGATAATCTCTTGCTCAGGGGCAAACTCTCCGTCACCCACTTTGATTAGACTCTGGTCATCGGCTGTGATAGTGACTGTTACGTCACTAGTAGGCACAGTGCTTAAGCCAATTGTGTAAGTATCTTCTTGAGCTTCCTCAACAGACAAGGTGGTCTTACTGAAAACAATCCCAGGGTCATTATCTGTAATTGTGGCACTGAAGGAGCCGCTAGTTCCTAGAGGATAGTTAGTGGTATCTCCGGTTTCAGTCACTTTGTGGCTGATAGTGCTGGTATGAATTCCTTCAACCAGATCGTCATCAGCGGCTTGTACACTAATGGTTTCTTGGAGTTTTTCTGGGTTGAGAGTAATGACTTGCTCAGAGGCAAACTCCCCTTCACTTACCTTGATTAAACTATCGTCATCAGCGCTTAGAGTAACAGTTACCTCTCCGGTAGGCACAGTATTTAAAGCAACTGTGTAAGTTCCTTCCTCACCGCCTTCGATAATTGCGATCGCACCACCAAAAATTAGTCCAGGGTCATTGTCAGTAATGTCGATAGTAACATCCTTGATCTCCTGGCCTAGAGGATAATTGGTAGTATCACTTGAACCAGTAATTTCATGGCTGATAGTGCTGCTGTGGTCGCCTTCCACAGCGGTGTCATCAACCACCTGGACTGTGATAGTTTGTCGTGTAGTTCCTTGGAGCTGGATCGGAAGGCTAGGAGCAAAGTTTGTACCATCTGTGCTGATTCTAGTCTGTGGATCAGCGGTGATAGTGACTTCTACTGAACCACCTCCCACAGGAGGAGTGTTTAAACCAATTTCGTAAGTCCCGATATCCCCTTCAGTGAGATCGAGATTACTGATGATAACTACTCCAGGCTCATCATCAGTAATCTCAGCTATAACATCTGGAATTTCCAGATCCAGGGGATAGTTTGTGATGTCTTGGGATTCAGTAATCTCGTGGCTGATGGTGCTGTCGCGAAGACTCCTAAATTCAGCATCATCCTTACCGCGCACGGTAATGGTTTTAAGGGTCAGGTCACTGAATGTAACATCTTGAGTGGAAGCAAAGCTAGTACCATTATCAATACTGATTTCAGTCTCATCATCAGCTGTGATAGTAACTTTGACATCTCCAGTAGGCTGAGTGCTTAAACCAATTTCGTAGGTATCAGTACTGCCTTCAGTGACCTGAGGAGTACCAATGATAACTATTCCGATATCATTATCAGTAATTGTGGCAGTGACATCCTCAATGGGTGTGTTCTGATCGGAATAGTTTGTATCCTCTGAAGCAATGCTGTGGGTAATGATGCTGCTGTGAATCCCTTCCGGCGGCTGATCATCTACCGCCTGCACCTTGATTTCTTTTTCCAGTGTGCTTTGGTTGAGGGTAATCACCTGCTGTGATGCAAACTCTTCACCATCCACACTGATCAGACCTTGCTCATCCGCTGTAATAGTAACCGTTACATCCTGGGTAGGCTCGGTGGTTAAACTGATGCTGTAAGTACCCTCTTGACCCTCTGAGAGGGACAAAGACTTATTGGAGATAATCATTCCAGGGGTACCATCCTTAATCTCGATATCAGTAGACCATGTTCCCTGTCTTTCAGGATATTGCGGATCCACAGAATCGGTAATTTGGTGAGTGAGGGTACTGGTGTGAAGACTTTCTACCTTGTCGTCTGTTGTACCTCGCACCGTGACAGTGGTTGGTGTAGTGTCACTAAGTTGGATATTTCGACTGGTGCCAAAGTTTAAGTTGTTCTGATCCAGAGCAAGTTCACTTTCCCCATCTGTGGTGATAGTAACTCTTACGGGGTCAGTGGGGGTGGTACTTAAGGCAACTTGATAGGTTGTCAAGTCTCCACCTTCCTCAGTGGGCTCGGTTGCTGGAGTGATGATTAGACCTGGGTCATTGTCAGTAATAGTGACAATGACATCTCCAACCTTACTATTTATTTTAAAATCTGAGCCATCCGGAGCCTCAGTAATGGTGTGGGTGATGGTGCTGGTGTGAGCTCCTTCGACGGTTGAGTCATCCTTAGGCTTGACGGTGATAGTTTTTGCCGATGTGTCACTGAATCTAACCACTTGGCTGTCGGCAAATGTGGTACCTCCTTCAATACTGATCAGACTCTGGTCATCAGCCTGAATAGTAACTCTTACATCTCCACCGGGATTCTGTAGTAATCGAAGTGTGTATTTCCCTTCATTACCCTCTTCAACACTATCTTCAACACCAGTTTGACCAAGTGGGGAAGTATCAAAAAAGAAAAGGTCAGAGCTATCATCAATAATCTCAATGGTAGCGTTATCTATTGTGGTTGTAGGATAGTTGTCGGTATCGTCTGTAGCACTGATTGTGTGGGTGATTGTACTTTCGTGAGGAGTCCCTTCTGATGGGTCGTTATCTTCAGTAGCCTGCACCTTAATGGTTTGGGGTGTAGTATCGCTAAGTGTGATAGTTCCCTGGTCTACAAACCCAGTCCCATCCGGCAATTTGATCTGACTATCGTCATCAGAATCAAGGGTGATTGTTACGTCCCCAGTAGGATTGGTGCTTAAAGCAATGGTGTATTCATTTTCGTCACCTTCTTGAATCTGACCAGTAGCTTGGGTGATGATTACCCCAGGATCATTGTCAGCAATAGTGACAGTGACGTCTCCAACCTTGCTCTCTTCAAAGTTTGAACTGTTTGAATTAGTAATTTCGTGGCTAATGCTGACTTTTTGAGGTCCGGTGACATCTGAGTCTTCAGTAGCCTGCACCGTGATAGTTTTTTCGGATGTGGTGCTATTGAGGTTGATGACTTGCTCGGAAGCAAATTCTTGGTCATCTTCTACCTTGATTAGACTCGACCCATTGGCTTTGATGGTGACTTTTATGTCTCCTGCATCAAGCCCGTCTGCTTTAATGGTGTACGTACCCTCTTGACCCTCTTCAATAGACAAAGTTTGGTTATCGAAGGTGAGCAGATCTGGGTTATTGTCAGTAATCCTGGGAAAGACCTGTCTAGTTTGACCTGGAGAATATTGTGCTTGTGTTGCCTCGGATTCAGTAATAGTGTGGGTGATGGTGCTGTTGTGCTCACCTTCTAAGGTGTTGTCCTGAATCCCCTGCACCGTGATTTCGGTGGTGAAGTCGGTTTCGTTAAAGGTTATCTCTCCGGAAGAGACAAAGGTGTTGCCCCCATCTAAACTAAATTGACTCTGACCATCACTAGTTTCGATTTCGACTGTTACGTCTCCATCGGGTGCGGTACTCAACCCAAATTCATAGGTACTATTTTCACCCCCTTCAATCGGTGTGGGGGTGCCTTGGATATATAGCCCTGGGTCATTATCGGTAATTTCAAGGGTGACACCAGTAAGTTCAGTATTTACGGGATAGTTGGTTTCGTCCTCTGTGGCTGTAACAGTGTGAGTGATGGTGCCGGGGTGAATACCTTCAGGAGTAGCATCATCTATAACCCGCACCGTAACAGTTTTTTCTGAGGTGTCACTGATTACGACGGTGTGTTGGGTTCTGAACCCCTGACCATCCACATTGATTTGACTCTGCCCATCAGTTCTGAGGGTAACAGTCACGTCTCCAGTTGGCGGGGTGTCTAAGGCAATAGTATATGACTGGTCAGCACTAGTTTCAGTAAGCTCGATAGTTGTCTGTGAGAGAATAAAGTCTGCCATAGTGATTCAAAATGTTTAGTTAGTTACCTATAGCAATAGCTAGTACCAATTGCTAATTAGGGATAGCTGCATCAGAATTGGCTTGGGGTTTGGGTCAATAGGAATTGGCTAAAGCGATTTCGGACACCCACTGGTATAGGTGTCGATCTGAGTTATCCATCCTCTGGCAATACAAATGCCCGACCGGGTTTCAATTTGTCTTAAAACCTTTCCCCAATTAATTTGACCCAGCGATTTTATTGTCTTCCCCTTGACCGATTTCTGTTCACCGGGAAAGTACCGAACTTACTGTGGGGCTAACTAGGGATTTTACATAGACTTCTCGAAAACTTTGCGTTTATAATAAATTACTGGCTTACCCCCCTTGAAAACTGCCCCACACCCATCAGAGACTGGAGTTGTTCAGGCATGAGCATTTCAGAGGTGTTTTGTGAAAAAAGTTTTAGGAATCATTCTCGGTGGTGGCGCAGGAAGCCGCTTATATCCACTAACCAAGCCCCGTGCTAAACCAGCAGTGTCATTGGCAGGTAAATACCGCTTGATCGATATTCCTGTCAGTAACTGCATTAATTCTGAGATTTACAAAATCTATGTCCTAACCCAATTTAACTCAGCATCTCTCAATCGCCACATTACCCGTGCCTATAATTTCTCTGGCTTCACAGAAGGGTTTGTTGAAATTCTACCAGCCCAAAAAACTGCGGAAAACCCAAGCTGGTTTCAGGGAACAGCAGATGCAGTTCGTCAGTATCTATGGTTATTTAATGGCTGGGATGTTGATGAATACCTAATTCTATCAGGAGACCACCTCTACCGGATGGACTATCGCTTATTTGTCCAACGTCACCGGGACACTGGAGCGGATATTACTCTCTCGGTTGTACCTATTGATGAGACACGGGCATCTAGCTTTGGCTTGATGCAAATTAATGATCGGGGCAAAGTGATTGACTTTCGGGAGAAACCCACAGGGGAATTGCTCAAACAAATGCAAGTGGATACTACTGTGCTTGGACTTACACCAGAAGAAGCCAGAAATAGTCCTTACATTGCTTCTATGGGAATTTATGTTTTTAGTAAAGCAGTGATGAAAGAAGTGCTCGAAGCTAATTCTGAACACACAGACTTTGGTAACGAAGTTATCCCAGCCTCGATGCCAAAGTATAACATTCAAGCTTATTTATTTAATGATTATTGGCAAGATATCGGCACTATTGAGGCATTCTACAATGCTAACTTATCCCTGACTCGTCAACCATCACCATCGTTTAGCTTTTATCAGGAAGATGCTCCGATTTACACCCGCGCCCGTTATCTACCGCCCTCAAAGCTTTTAGACTGTCGGGTAACAGAGTCAATAATTGGGGAAGGGTGTATTCTCAAAGACTGCCGCATTAATAACTCGGTATTGGGATTGCGATCGCGAGTGGAAGCTGGAACAGTTATCGAGGACACTTTAATTATGGGGGCTGACTACTATCAATCTTTAACAGAACGTCTCTCAGCCCAAGAACAAGGCCAAGTGACTTTAGGGATTGGTAAGGATACCGTTATTCGTCGTGCAATTATCGATAAAAATGCTTGTATCGGTAACAATGTCAAAATCTTTAACAAGGATCGTGTAGAAGAGGCCAACTGCGAAAGTGAGGGATTTTATATTCGTAATGGCATTGTTGTAGTGCTCAAAAATGCAGTAATTCCCCATGGAGCCGTGATTTAGTCCTATGGGATGGAAAGGGTAAGTTAATCCATATCAAAATTAGGCGCGCTGTAAGCATATGCGCTACGCGCACGCTACGCGAACAGCCCTTAGCGGTCAGCCGTCAGCCCTTACACGCTTACTTTAGACAGGCTTACCCTAAGGATTAGGGATTAGACACCCTTAGGCTAGGCATTAACTACTAAAACCATTCACCATTAACCATTAGCCATTAGCCTAAGACCTTGCTACCTAAGACCTTGCCCTAACCCTCAAAACACCCTTGACAGAGTATTACCATGTACGGAAATTGCGATCGCACCAGTGAGGAAGAACCGAACTAAGTTTACTTGAAACCTTTGTTACCCTGGCGTTGAGGTAGATAAACCATAATCGGCAATAACTGACCCCTTACGATCTTAGACGATTAGGAGACACTCTTGATGGCTGCGACCGACTTCAAAGACTATTACTCCATCCTAGGAGTCAGCAAAACTGCTAGTGCTGATCACATTAAAAAGTCCTTCCGGCGTTTGGCCCGGAAGTACCACCCAGACCTGAATCCTGGTGACAAACAAGCCGAGGCTCGCTTTAAGGAAGTCAATGAAGCCTACGAAGTGTTATCTGACTCGGACAAACGGAAGAAATACGATCAATTTGGTCAGTACTGGAAGCAAGCGGGACAAGGATGGTCTGGTGGTAGTGGAGTCGGTGTTGATGTTGGTGGCTTTGATTTTAGCCAGTACGGCAGCTTTGACGAGTTCATTAATGAATTGCTGGGTCGCTTTAGCACTGGTGCGCCCGGTGGTGCTGGCAGAAGTAGTCATAGCTACTCCTACAGTACAAGTACTTCTAGCTCTAATGGGTTTAATGATTTTGGTGGTTTTGGTGGCTATAGCAGCACGTCAGGCTTTAACAACACTACGGGAGCAAGTGCTGACCGGGAAGCAACCATTAGCCTCAGTTGGTCTGAAGCCTTTAATGGTGTCCAAAAACGTTTCAGCCTAGGTAATGAAACTATAACTGTCAGGATTCCCCCTGGTGCCAAACCCGGTAGTCGTATTCGGGTGCGAGGCAAGGGTCAGGTCAACCCCCTGAATGGGCAAAAGGGAGATTTGTATTTGAAAGTAGAACTCAAATCTCACTCTTTCTTTGAGTTCGATGGTGAGAATCTAGTTTGCGAAGTGCCAATCACACCAGATGAAGCGGTTTTGGGTGGGTCAATCGAAGTACCAACTCCAGATGGCTCTGTGAGTATGAATATTCCTGCTGGTATTCGTTCTGGTCAATCTCTGCGACTACGGGGTAAAGGCTGGTCTTTACCTAAGGGTGGACGTAGTGATCAGTTAGTGCGAATTACGATAGTAACTCCGAAAAACCTCACCAATCAGGAGCGGGAGTACTATGAAAAAATCCGTGAAAGTCGCCGCTTCAATCCCCGCAGTCATTTGTCCCAAGTTCGACTGTGATTATATCTAGCAGTGCTCAATTGGGTGATAGACTTTCCTGCTGGGTTAATGGGAGTAGGGAGTAGGCAGTAGGCAGTAGGGGTAAGACAATTGAAGGTACCTCATAAGAGGGTGTCGATGGCATTTAGGAGTGTTTCTACTTCGGCATTTGAATTTAGGAAAGAAAATAGATGTTGAAAGCGGAGTTTTCCTAGCTGATCTAAAAGAAATTGGCCAGGTAGGGGAGCACCAAGTGCTTGACCAAGGTTATAGGCGCGAAAGGTTCTACAGTTGGGGTCGCTCAGCAGTGGCATTTGTAAACTGAGATCGTTAACAACTTGTTGGCTTTGCTTGATATCTGTACTCGTAATCATTAACACCTCAACCCCTTTCTCAGTGAAACGTTGGTAGTTCTCATTGATGTTTTTGATGTGAGGGAAGCACAGGGGACAGTAATGCTTTTCTGTGAAAATGCGGGTGAATGCCAAGATGACCGGTTGTTTGCCCTGATAATCCGATAATTTGGTCTGACGGTTATTGGTAATATCTGGTAGCTCAAAATCAGGAGTCCTTGCTCCGAGTTGTAGCGCGTTAGTTGCTGGTACAGGCACAAAATTGTGGAAGAAGCGCTGATTGATTAAGCCACTAAAGTTAAGGTCTGTGAGCATCAGGGGTTCAATTCTCCTGGACAGGGTTAGTAAACAGCTAGAGAAAATGTCGCAGAGTCTACCAAAAACTTTTATTATTTGTTAGACTTAAATTAGGGTAACACCGACAGGGATTATTATGTAACTTAAATTAAAGCCGAAAACCAAGGGTTTAATAGTTGCGCTCTCGACCTACCGTGGAACGAACGTTTTGACATTTTTATGGCGCTCGCGGGATATTCCTGAGAGCTTTGGGAGATACCCCCTGGATGCGCAAGCATCTTGCATTGGCGGGCCAAGGTCTATCTTGGTAGACTTTGGTAGCTAAAAAGTATCGGAATAGTTTATAGTCACTGTTATAGTTTACCGATAGGCACCCTCAACTGTAGTTAGTTCAGGGAAAGCATGAATTAAGTGACTAATTTGATTACACAGACCGGAAAAGGGGAAAGAGGGGGAAGCGATGGAGATCAACGCTGGTCACCCCTTGAGAATAAGAAATCACATCAGTGATTAACCGGACTTAATTTTAATGATTCGATTAAACGCTGTAAACCTGACTCTACTGACCACTGAGCTGTAAAATCTAAACAGGAAGATGCGATTGAAATATCCGCTTGGGAATGTTTAATATCTCCAGGACGGGGAGGGGCAAATTTAGTTTCTGATTTCCACTGAGGAAAGCAAGTTTTTAGACTATCAACTAGCTGAAGTAAAGAAGTAGATTTTCCGGTGCCTAAGTTACAAATTAAGCATGAGCCTGATTCTAGGGGTGTTGTTAAAGCTTTGGCAAAAGCCCTGGCAACATCTTTGACATAGATAAAGTCTCGTGTTTGAGTCCCATCTCCGTAAATAGTTATCGGTAAACTGTGCTGCATGGCATTAACAAAGATAGAAATTACACCGGAGTATGGGGAGTTAGGTACTTGTCGAGGACCAAATACATTAAAAAATCGTAATCCCACAAATGAAAAATCTATTTGTTTGGCAAATAAACTGGCATATTGCTCGCTCACCAGTTTTTGTAAGCCATAGGGAGAAATAGGAGAAGTCTGTTGATTTTCTGAAATGGGTACTTGTGTGGGATTGCCATATACAGCGGCTGAGCTGGCAAAGACTAGTTTAGGAATGTTTAAGGTTTTACAAAGTTCAATAACAGCAATCGTTGCCGAAAGATTATTGTGATGAGCCTCTAGAGGTTGCAGCCATGATGCTGTAACGGAGGGGGTGGCTGCTAAATGGGCAATGCCATCAATTTTATTTGTAAATTTAGTTATAAAATCTTCTGGTTTACAAGTGGATATGTCTTTTTGCAGGAATTTGAGATTAGGATGCTTAGGTAGGTTTTGTAGACTACCAGTGGCAAGGTTATCAACTACTGTGATCTGATGACCTTCTGATAGAAGTTGTTCGGTAAGATGAGAGCCAATAAAACCGGCTCCGCCAGTGACAATGAAATGCATGATTTTTTATTTTTTACTAAGTAATGGTTAACGATGTAATCGGTTACTAATTAAAGATTAAATAAGTTATTTTTATTTGCCTAATTAGTGTAGAATTTACTAATCAAAATGAGCTCCAATAAGTACTCTTGATCACCTTGTCTTAAATCTGAAACCAATGGCGAACTGTTACAGGTAATGTCCGCTGTGCTATTAATCTCACCAGAAGCTTAGGTCGTGAAAGATAGTATAAGATAGGATGCTTATAAGACCAGAGTCTCTTTTGGAGAGCATCCCAGAGTTCAGTATCTTTGACCCCTTGTTGAGATAAATATTTTGATAGCCAGTTCAAGAAGGTCAGATGTGCTGGATTCAGATGACCAGGAGTGTATTTTCCTGCTTGCTCTGCCATAGAACAGCAGTTATTAGAATGCTGTCTATACCAATCCCAACAGTCACTAGTGACAAATACAGCGGCTTTGAGATATACCTTCGCGAAAAAGGCTTGATCTTCGTACATTCCCTGGAAGCTTTCTTCAAACCCACCTGTAATATCAAATAGTGTTCGCCGGATCAAAACGCTACAAGTGGCGGGGGTTCTAGCTTGACTCTCCAGCAAGAGGGTGAGCAGCCTGGGGGAGTCAAACAAAGTATCGTAGTCAGGAGCAATTTCTCGCATCAAGTCCCGATCAATATCCTGAGGCTTCTCGGTCCAGCTATACCAAAATTTAGTTAGACCACAAACTACATCTGCTTCTGGTTGTGAACTAAAAATTGCTAGTTGCTTTTCCAGTTTCTGTGGTAACCAAATATCGTCAGCATCTAAGAAGGCAATGTAGTCCCCTTTGGCATTGTGGATGCCTAGATTGCGTGTGGCACTCATGCCGCGATTCTGGTGACCCTTGTGTTCTAGATAGCTTACCTTTTCCGGGTATTGTTGGGCATACCGTTGGGCAATTGCTGTGCTGTTGTCGGTGGAGCCATCGTCTACCAGCAGCAATTCCCAGTTGTTATAGGTCTGGGCAAATACGCTCTGAATGGCTTCTTCAATGAACTTCTCAGCATTTAAGAAGATCATAATACCAGAAACCAGTGGTTTGTGACTCATTTGATCTTACTTATATTCAAGTTTATTTACTTTCCGTTAATGGACAAGATTGATGACCTGAGTTCCAAAAATTTTTAAACCGTTTTCAATATACTGAATAGTCTTTGTTTGAGCTTCCACCCGAAATACCTCCTAGACTTGGACGACAAAGAATACACAGTGGGATTCATAGCTAGTAATAGTTCCTTGATGAATACGCACCAGACTTTGATATCTTTGATTTTATGTTCAGATAAGTACTGTCCTACCCAATTCAAATAAAATAGACGTGCAACATACTCTTTGCCGGTTTTTTCTGCAATAGAACAGCAGTTGTTCGGGTGCTGTCGATACTTGTACCAACAATTGGTAACTGGAAAAACCGGTGCATGGAGACAGATCTTGCTGCAAAAGACCTGATCTTCATAAAGACCTCGGAAGTTTTCCTCAAAACCACCAACATCTTCTACAATCTGACGTCGCAACAACATCCCCGATATGCTAATCCGGCGTTTTAATAAAAGACGAAACAGCCTTGGTGGATTGATCAGGGTATCGGTCGGCACACGAACCTTTTCCACGTGATCCCGTTCTTGGTCTTCAGGATTTCCAGTCCAGCTATACCACCATTGAATTGGTCCGTAGACCATGGCAGCGTCGGGATGAGCATTCAAGAGAACAACTTGCTCTGCCAAGGTATTTGGTAACCAAATGTCATCAGCATCTAAAAAAGCAATATATTCACCTTTGGCATGGCGGATACCCAGATTGCGGGTGGCACTCATGCCGCGATTTTGGTGACCCTCGTGTTCCAGATAGCGCACCTTTTCCGGATATTTCCGAGCATACTGCAAGGCTATTTCTGTACTACCATCAGTGGAACCATCATCGACCAGGAGTAGTTCCCAGTTGTCGTAAGTTTGAGCAAAAACACTCTCAATGGTTTCTTGAATAAATGGTTCAGGGTTTAAGAAAATGATGATAGTGGAAACTAGTGGTTTGTTACTCATAATTAAAGCCATCTTGACAACCAACGATCAAAGGTTTTCCCGTCCCAATCCTGAACCTCAACACGAGGCAACAGAAAAGAGTTGCTATGTTCCTGAACCCGGTCAACAACACTACAACAGGCGCAGGTAAATCCAGCTTCTTGGATAATGGAGATAGTGTCAGCAGTGTAATCCCCATGGGGATAGGAAAAACTGGTAACTGGATGCCCTAGGATTTCCTCAATATAGTGTTTGCTTTGTTCGATTTCATCCTGCTGCAAAGCTACTGGAAGTTTAGAAAGAAATGGGTGGGTTACTGTGTGAGCCCCGACTTCAATCAGTCCCCCTTCTTCGAGATCCAACAGTTCCTCACGAGACATAGAGCGATGGGTCGAGCGACCAATTGGTTCAGCATTAGCCCACACCCTGATTGCCTCTAGCACCTTTTCTCGCTTGTGGCTAGATAAAGGATATAGCAGTTCATAAAGGGAGCGATAGAGGGTATGGCGAAGGCTGGGATCTTCTATACCTGAAGCACTCCAATGGCGATAAAAGTGATAATCAGCCTGACTGTAATAGGCGGCTTCGCCTAATTCCCATGTGTAGGTACTGCCGTTGATATTTAACTGAAGTATTTCCGGTAATATACCAGGTTGTAGTAATAGTCTATCTAGTTCATCCCACCAGAATTCACGCCTATGGCCAATTCCTCCAGTTGTTACAAAAACTGTTGCGGGAATGTCATAGCGTTTCAACAATGGTTTAGCATTGTAAAAATTATCAGCATAGCCGTCGTCAAAAGTGATAACAACTGACCGCTTTATAGTCTGGTGATCGCGAATTGTTTGTGTCAATTGCTGTAGACTCAGAGGGTAGTGATGTTTTCGTAAAACCTCTAGATGTTCAGCAAAATGCTCTGGGGTTACACATAGAGACCAAGGGTCTGAATCTACTTCAGCCACACGGTGGTACATTAAGATCAGCACACCTGGCAAAATTTTATTTTTGAGCCGCCAGGCTGTCTGTTCCAATTTCCTACTGACCTTGCCTATGCTCATGGTTTCAGCTCCTTGACGACTCTAGCCGTAATTAAGACCTGGTAGTTAGGGTCGTGATAGTTGAGTTGTGCCTGGGGCAATTCCTCAGTTACCAAGCCGTGCAGAAATGCGATCGCACTCAATACATTGCCTTGGGCTTCAACTTGCACTGGGGTTTCTCCAAAGGCTTCTTTAAAAAGCCGCTGAGTTGAGAGAGTAGTGAAACTCCAGTATTGACCCCAGCGATTCATATCATCACAGCTGATTTGGGTGATGCCTGGAACCGTGGCCAGTAGGACACCGCTGGGTTTGAGAATGCGGTGGAGGGTTTTGAGGGCGGCTGGCACATCGTAGATGAATGGGAGGGTTTGAGTTAGGATAATGCAGTCGAAGGTGTCGGATGGTAGATGGTCAGCCTTGGTTAAATCTGCCACAATCGTGGCTTGGGGATTACCCTCTTCCACATGAAGCACGTCACTCTGGGTGACGCGATCGCCACCGAATTTGTGAGTGTAGAGAGGTTCCTTAATCTCTAGTACGTGTCCTTTAATATCCTGAGCATGACGGCCAAGAAAATGCTCAATATAATATCGGTCCATAGGTAAACCCCGGTCTAGACCGAAGTCAGAGCTGATCGGCTTGACTCGTCCGAGGCTACCAAGGTTTACCCATCCTACTGGTGGGCGACCGTGGCATATTTCTCGTAGCCAGCGGTATAGAGAAATAGGCCATCTGCCAAGCTCCCTTATAGTCATGATGTCACCTCCCCTTTCACTGCCCTGACTGTAATTAAGACTTGATACTCGCGGTCTCGGTAATCAAGTTCTTTCTGGCTCAACTCCTCCATGGCTAGTCCCTGCAAAAATGCGATCGCTGCCAGTACATTGCCATGGGCTTCAACTTGAACGTTTGTTTTCGGAAATAGTTCTTCAAATAGCAAGCCTGCTGATTGAGAGGTCAAGGCCCAACACCAGTCATCACCCCAATCGCATTTAACGATTTGGCTAATTCCCGGAAAAGTGACCAGCAAAACTCCACCAGGCTTAAGGATTCGGTGGAGTGTGCCTAAAGCTGTCCGCATGTCGTAGATTAGGTGTAGGGTTTGTGTCAGGATGACGCAGTCGAAAGCCTCTGACGGGATGTGATCAGCGTTGGTTAAGTCTCCCACAAAGGTGGCTTGGGGATTGCCTTCCACGACGTGCAGTACATCGCTTTTTGTGACCTGGTCTCCTCCGAAACGACAGGTGTAGGTGTTTTCTCCAATTTCTAATACTCGTCCTTGGATGTCCTTACTGCGGTGACCAAGGAAATTTTCTATGTAGTAGCGATCTATGGGGAGACCACGGTCATAGCCAAACTCCCGACTGATAGGTGTAACCCGCCGCAGGCTGCCAAAATTTACCGATCCTACTGGTAGACGACCATGGAATATATCGTATAACCAACGGTATGTAGCGGCAGGCAATGTTAGCTTTGCTATTGGTTGCAATTGTGCTTTCAACTGTTTTTTCATAGGTTTTAAAGAATATCGAATACGATTTGTCAAATACTGCAAGGTTGGATGATTATATCCCCATAGCTCCTTTTGTAGAGCAGACCAAAGTTGAGGGTTTTTGAGGCTTCCTTTAGACAGATATTCCTTTAACCAATTCAAGAAAGTCTTACGAGCCGTATATTCTTTTTTTGTGTCTTGGGAGGTATAACAAATAGAATGTTTATGCTGACGATACTTTTCCCAACATCCACTTTCCACAAACACAGGGGTTTTCAGGAATATTTTGGATAAAAAGACCTGATCTTCATAAAGACCTCGGAATGTCTCTTCAAAGCCACCAACCTCTTCGACAATCTGCCGTTTTACCAGAAAGCTACAGATACAGGGGGCAGCGCCTCCACCTTGTATCAAGAATTTAAGTAGGGTTGGTGGCTGAATCAGAGTATTGAGTTGAACTCCCAGTTCTGGCATGTAGTCCCGCTGACTGTCTTCAGAATGGCCAGTCCAGCTGTGCCAATACAAAGTATTTCCATAAACCATAGCAGCCTCTGGATGAGACTCCAAAATTCCTATCTGTTTTTGCAGTTTCTGGGGTAGCCAGATATCATCAGCATCAAGGAAAGCAATGTACTTACCTTTAGCATTACGAATACCCAAATTACGGGAGGCACTCATGCCGCGATTTTCGTGATATTGGTGTTCTAGATAACGTATCTGGTCAGGATATTTTTCCACA
This sequence comes from Moorena sp. SIO3A2, assembly GCF_010672265.1. NCBI lineage: Bacteria > Bacillati > Cyanobacteriota > Cyanophyceae > Coleofasciculales > Coleofasciculaceae > Moorena > Moorena sp. SIO3A2. The sequence goes on along the minus strand of NZ_JAAHHC010000002.1, from coordinate 96,362 downwards.
TACCGTTGGGCAATGGCAGTGCTGTTATCGGTGGACCCGTCGTCTACCAGCAGCAGTTCCCAATGGTCATAGGTTTGCGCAAGTACACTTTCTATGGCTTCTTCAATGAACTTTTCAGCGTTTAAGAAGATCGTAATTCCAGAAACTAATGGTTTGCTATTCATCTCATTAATTTATAAAATATTTATCGATTAATATAATATTTTTTACTAAAAAAACTCATTAATTCAGGACAGATATTATTCTTATCCATCTTAGTTTTATCCCAATCAAGTCAATGTCCCATTAATGATCTATAGCGGTGTTCACTTTGGTGAGGTACAGAGTACCTGGTTTTAGGGAACAGCGGATATGGGAACAGGGAACAGATAAGATGGAAGATGGAAGAGGGAATAGGAAACAGTGAACAGGGAAAAAAACTTGTGTACCTCATTAGGCTAGAAACCGCTATAGGAAATAGAGAGCTGACTTAGTTTTATCAAATGTGGACATGGCGATTTTGCAAGCGATAGAGTTCAGCAAAGAATCCATTGAGCTTCAATAAATCCTGAAACTTCCCATGTTCGATGACTTGTCCCTGCTTCAACACCAAGATCTGATCAGCTTGTTCAATGGTGGATAGGCGATGGGCAATAACAATCACCGTTCGATTTTGACTAAGATTATTTAGCGCCTCTTGGATTAAGTTCTCGGAAACACTATCGAGAGCATTAGTTGCCTCATCGAGAATCAGAATTTCTGGGTCGCGGACGATAGCACGAGCCAAGGCGATACGCTGTCGCTGACCTCCTGAGAGTCGAATTCCTCGGTCTCCTACCTTGGTATCATAACCTTCAGGTAATTCACTGATAAATTCATGGGCATGGGCAAGTTTGGCTGCTGTTCTAATTTCGTCTTCTGTAGCATCCAACCGACCATAGGCAATGTTTTCCCGTACTGTTGTACTAAACATATGAATCTCCTGACTAACCAGGGCAATTCGGCTGCGCCAGTCAGCTAGATTCAGCTGTTGCAAGGGATAACCATCTATATAAATCTCTCCCTCTGTAGGGTCATAAAAACGGTAAATTAAGCCAATAATTGTCGATTTACCCGCACCTGAAGAACCTACTAAGGCAATGGTTTTACCTTGTGGGATAGCAATTGAAATATTCTTAAGTGCAGGTTTTTCCGAGGGGTTGTAGTGAAAGGTAACAGATTGAAAAGAGATTTCTTGTCTGAGACCTTTAAAAGGAGTGTTACCAGAGTGAATATAAGGTTTATCAGAGGGATCCAAAAGATACATGACGTCCTCTACAGCACTTGTCAACGCAGCAAGTTCCACACGGGCACTATCTAACTGCTTCACGTGGGGTTGTAGACGATAGAGCATAAATAGAAACGTTAGTAAGCTCGGTAGGGTAGCTTGGTTCTGAAGCAGTGCAATAACTAGAATGCATAGAAGTAGAATTGTAGAGAGGACTTCAGAAAGGGGATTCACAACTTTAGCGAAAAGCTGAATCTTTAGCAAAGTATTACTTAAGTGCTTTGATGCCAGATCAAAACGCTTCTGCTCATAGGATTCATGGCCAAAAGCCCGAATCACCTTCATTCCAGAAAACCCTTCCAACATCAGGCAAGCAAGGGCAGAATTAGCCTGTAAAACTTGTTTACCTCTGTCATTTACCGAGCGTGTCACAAACTTTATACTCAGGGAAATGAGTACCAATCCAGCAGCAACTAAAAGGGTGAGTTGCCACGATATTAACAGTAACAGAATTACAAATACAGAAATGCTGCAAACATTAATTATCAGGTTAAAAAAGTGCGATAGAGCCTCACAACTCCGCCAGGTTTGATCACTAAGTGTGTCAAGTAACTTTCCCGATTGATTCCTTTCTAAAAAAGAATAGCTGACTTTCAGAAGCTGGTTAAAAACACTGGAACGCAACCGATGGTTAATCCTGAGGTAAAGCCAAGACACTAAACTACTATTTATATAAACAATGGAGTTCTTTATAAAAAGTATTATGAAGATAGAAAAAGCAATAAAAAAAATCCGAGCTTGGCTTGGAAAATTAATAACGAGTTGCTCAATATTATTTAAAATCAAGCTATTTTGGAAGGCTTGAGATCCTAGATTGCCAGAACTTTCCAGAAGAGGAATAAATAAACTAATACTAAATCCTTCTGCCAAAGAAGAGAATACGCCTAAGGTAATAATTAATGGAAAAACCCAAGGATAAAATTTAAGCAATGGCGATAATATTCTGATTTGATTCATGCTTTCTTGTTAATCCTAAGCGCTGTGCGCAGGGAATAGGGAATAGAGAATAGGGAATAGGGAACAGGGAATAATTTAGCGTGTTATTGTCTTATCAAGGTTTTAGCAATTCGTCTTCGATTACAGAAAAGATTAAGTTGAAATACCCAACGCTAGTTGACGCAGGGCTTGGGTAAGCGATCGCACGCCGTCGTAGCCATGAGGTCCAAACCAGCGGATTAACATAATTGCTAAACTCAGGCGGATATAGCTCTGTGAATAGCGCATTTGTGGATAGTGCAAAAAAGCTTGTCTACGGAAATGCATTGCTTCTTTGTAGTTTCCCTGATCTACTGAATTCCAAGCCTGGTAGAGATTTAAGTAGCTATAACTCCGGTTACGCAAGTACAACAAATCAGAGGGAACAGATTGGAAATTTTTTTCTATGGCCTGACGTGAATCCTGGATCATTTTCTCACGCCTTTTAGACATGCTACTGGCATGCTGTCGCCAAAGAGTTAAGGGTTCTTTGACCACCGCAAATAGATACTGAGCTGCAATCCGAATCCACATATCTCGATCAGCAGCGCTGGATAAGTTGGGGTCGAACATTCCGACAGTGTCAAAGCAACTCCGACGAACCATAGCTGAGCTGCCATTGCCAATCATGTTAACCACCAGAATTTGCTCCCAGACATTTCCTTGTTGATGGAAAGCTATAATGCTGTTTGTGGGTTTACCTTGTTGATCAACTAGAGCGGTCCAGGTATAGACTAGACCTGCCTCTGGATATTCTTCTAAACAGCTTACCTGTTTTTCAAGTTTAGTTGGCTTCCATAAATCATCTGCATCTAAGAAGGCTATATATTTTCCTTGAGCCTGGGCGATGCCTGTATTTCGTGCTACAGACACCCCCTGATTTTCCTGGGAAATCAGTTTGACTCGGGGGTCTGCTATTTGAGATGCCCATTCAACAATGTGGTCTGAACTACCATCGTTGATAATCAGTAACTCAAAGTCAGCAAGGGTTTGCGCTAAAACACTCTCCACTGTTTTCGGGAGGTATTCCATCCCATTATATGCTGGAATAACAACAGTAACTTTTGGCATAGTCAAGTTCATTAATCAAGTTATTTAATCAAACTATTTTGCTAAAGTTAATATTAACTCGAAACAATAATAGGACAGATTAATTGTGGTTAAATGCAACATTAAACTGGAAAATTATGCTCATAATATTTTGGAAAAAGTAGCAAATATTTAACTATTTAATCTAGTCAAGACTAGACTGACTAATCATTTGCATAATTAAATCACGATAGCGTAGAGCAACCATGTCCCAGCTAAAACGCATCCCATTCTTTCTAGCCTTAGTTTTCCAATCTTTGCTCAAAGCCTGTGCGATCGCTCCAGCATAAACATCTGGATTGGTGACATCACACACAATACCAGCATCGCCAATCATATAGCGACGAATCTCATCATCAGTAGTAACAACTCCTAAGCCGCTAGACATTGCTTGTAGGTAAGCATTGGCAAATGGTTCATCGATAGAAGGGAGGGTAAATAGATTCCCATACCGATAAACCTCAGGCATTTGATTGAAGGGAAAGGTCTGTATGGCAAAGCGATTAGCTCCCAACAATTCCTCACCTAATGCTTGAAAATATTCACGGTCAGGTCCATCGCCACAAATCAGAAGACTCCCATAGGGAAGCTTTGCGATCGCTCGAATTGTCAGTTCAACCCGTTTGTGATCGTTATGATTTAAAGAAGCAACACACAACACAATCGGCTTGTTCAAACCTAGGTCGATCTGATTTCCCTCTGGCTTGAATCGATCCATATCTACGCCGTTGGGAATAATTGTGACAGGCTGATTAGGACGCTGTTTATCAACAAAGTCAGCCATGGTCTCAGAGAAAACCACCAGATGATTGGGACAAAATCGCAGGCTTCGCGCCAGTGATTGTCCACCGCCAGTCAAACCAGTGTGTGCTTTAAACAGAATGGGTGTGCCAATCAGTGCTCTTACAAAAGCTGCCATGGCCAAACCGCCATAGTCATTGCAAGGAAAGATTAAGTCGGCTGGCTTCCTTAGCAGTCGCATTGCACAGGGAATAAAACTACTCAAGTGTTCAATGACCATATCAGGGTGAGTAGAGACGCTCCTGAACACTGAGTTAACCAGAGGATTACGTAAGATCTGACGAGCTTTTGTACGAGGGATGCCACCAGCAGGATAGTAAAAAGGACTACAGGGAGCCCCTGCTAACAATTCCACCTCGAAATACGGGCTTAGATGGTGAGTAAGCTCGATCGCAAAGTTTTCGGTGCCACCACTCCAGTTGACTCCTGCACTGGGATGGACTATGGCAACTTTGTAGGAGCGTTTAGTTTTCGTGGGCATTTGAGGCTCTAAAGGAGACCCAAATCGCTTTGGAGGCATAGTTTCCATAAAGTAAGGATAAAAACAGTTGATGTGGTCAAAATCAACCTCTTTAAAATTGGATAGTTTATTTAATTCTTCACTAGGAGTGGTCTCAACCTTGAAATAATGGGCTTTTCAATATAAAAATATACAATACACCCTACTGCTACAGCTATAACTGCATTAAAAATAGCAAATATACTTAAGGTTATTGAATTGGCAAGGAATATCTTTAGTCCAAGATTATTTACTAATATTTTCGTTGAATTATTCATGACAAAACCGTGTATTAAATAAATAGAATAAGATGCGTCTCCTAAAATCATAAGAAGGGGATTAACGTCAATATTTTTGCTTAATTCTAGAGATACTGAGCCAATTATAAGTATTGTTGAAGGTATACCGAAGGCAATAACATCTGAAACGCTCACAAGACCGTAATTGGTATTGATGGCAGATATAGTATATAAGAAACACCCTAAACAAATCAAGTATAAACCATGATTAATTTTATGTCTAGATAAAATATAAGCAGCTAAGCAGCCCAGAATAAATTCCAAATTAAGTTCATTAAAAACAAGCTGGATAGTAGCCTGATCTTCAGGAAAGCTTATGAAGCCAAAAAATGTTAATAATGTTGCTAATATCCAAACGGTAATTGATGGCACCAATAGTTTGGGTTTAACCCATATCAAAAAACTAAATAAAATATAAAAAAATACTTCAAAAGTTAATGTCCAACTAACTCCAATAAAACTTGAAGAAAGTATTTCCCTGTCTTGAGGAAAAAGAATAAAGGCTTTTATTATTTCACCAAAACTACCTTGATGCGTACTCGAATAATCAAACATAAATGATGCTATTAATTTGCCTGTTAATACTACCCAGTAAATTGGGTATATCCTAACAAGTCTTTTCAGAACAAAAGATTTAAGCCTGGAAGGGTTTTGAATATCTTTTTTATGAATATAAAAGATAATAAATCCACTCAAAACGAAAAAAAAATCTACTCCAGAACCCCCAAAAGCAAATATATCAAATAAAAAATCTCGATTTAGATTTTGATTAAATATGAGATCGCCATGAACAAGTACTACGAGTAATGCAGCTATTCCACGAAAAACTTGTATAAGCTTTAATTGTTTAGATTTTGACATTATAAAATTTTCCCTGAATTATTACTGGTTATCAATTGTGAATATGGTAAGTATTTTGATAGGCTATTATAGGATATTTGAAATATATAAATTAACGCTATATATAGCACTAAGCCTTCAAGTTATGACATTCATAAACTCCGAAACTTAATCATAGCTTACTTCTGACTTGCGCGTAGCGCTATATAACCTTAGTGGAGCTTCAACCTCTACCGGAGCAATATTTCAGATTAATCTTTAAGTTATATAGTTTTTATTTAAAGACATATCTAATAGCCCAAATAGTGAAAATAGGCGTCAGCAATTGACAAATGAGTACTGCACGAGCCACCCAAACAATTCCCCAGTTAACAGCTAGGAGTAAGCAACTAGAAAAGATTACAGTATAAATCAAATTCCAATAAAGATTTAGCTTAGTTTTACCGACAGCATTGAGGAGCTCAGTTGTAGTATTAGTAAGAGCAAGGGGCAGAGCCGAAAGACAAATAAGTATCAAAATTGGAATTGCCACTACCCACTTCTGTCCAAAAACAATTGGTACGTAGAGGGGAGCTAGACTTGCCTGGAGCAGAATGAGGGGCAATACAATGATAGCAGTGGTTTTCAGACTACTAAAATACCGATTCTTAAGTTGGGTTAAATTTTCTCTGACTGCACAAAGATAAGGAAATACAGAGGAAGTAAATAATTTGATGACATTTTGGCTAATTCCCAAGCCAGCATTGAAGGCAAAGAAATATAGTCCCAGTGCCTCAACACCTAGAAAGCCACCAACGAGTAAGTAGTCGAGATTTGACCTAAGCTTTTCGAGTAACTCAACCCCAAGAATTTTGCAGCTGAAACTAAGGACTGACTGCCAATTATGAAGCTTTAAGGATGTAGGTGCTCGCCAAGGATGATGTCGGTAATTAATCAAAATATGCACCGGAGTCGATAAAACCATTGCCCAAACTGCAGCCCATACTCCCATGCCTAATATAGCTAATATTACAGTTATGATATTGCCGATTATCGCCTGGCAGGCATTAGCAAAAGCTGTAACTTTTAGTCGATTATCTCGCCTAATCATTGCAGATTGAACTATAAACAATGGCATCATTAGGTAGATCAATGCGATAGTGATTATGGGCAAAATTATTTGGTTATTGCCATAAAATTTAGCAATGGGAAAGGCAGCAATACATTGGATAACAAACATCAAACCACCAAAAATCCAATTAAGCCAGTAGGATGTATTGCATACAGCTTCTAGCTCTTGTTCACTAGCCTGAATAATTTTGGATTCTGTACCAGCTCTGAGGATTAGAACATTGCCAAATTCAAAGGTGGTATAAATAGCAGATACCAGTCCGTAATCTTGAGGAGTAAACATACGAGCTAAAGTAACTGTTGTAGCTAGACGGGAGAGACGATTGACTAGCTCTGCTATTCCCATCCAACCAGCATTGCGAATAAATTCGCCCGATGATAGTTGCTTGAACTTATTAATTAGCATTGGGTGGTCTGTACTGTAAGTTTTATCTAGTCAAGGATAGTTTTATTCAAGATGGCAAAATTGACTTACTGGTCTAATCACTTCTTTGACCAAATATATCCAACTCCCTCTCAGGTAATTTAGAGCATCAAAGTAGCAGCCAAATCGGTCAGATCAGCTTACTTGAGCCTGGGATATGGCGCGGCAATACTCACTAAATATTTTCCATCTTGGAAACATAATCTTTTCTTGGTTTGCCGGGTACCACCATTGAGGGTACTCATAGTCATCATTCTCACCATTCTTGCTGTACACCTGCACTGATTGTTTCGGATGTCTGCTGTAAAACAACAGGTATTCAGGAATGTCATAGAACCGTCCCAACAGAGCTAGTATTGCTAGTAAAACTTCATCGGCATGACCGTAGTTGCCTAAAGACAAAGTCTTCTTTAGGAGACTGCTATGAATTAATCTGAAAACTGGGTAGCACCGACTCATATTGCAAACTAAACTACGGAAACGCACCCGTGGTTGGTGTGAGTCAGCATGGAACTTACCATCGCCTAAGATGGAAATCAATAGGCGTCTAACCGTACTAGCTAGTTTTTTAGTCACTGTTTGAGTCTGCGGTTTTAGCTAAGGTTGGAGCTAAAGGTTCTCTAAGTTGACCACCTCCCCCGACAGTGTCTGGTCCATTGTTAGTAACAATATGTAAGGCTTGAACAAGCTTCATAAAGTCTTGGTAAAAGGGATTATTAGTGGGCGCTCTAGCCGTTAAACCGTAACCGTAGGTGGCTTTAAATTCTTCTTCAACCCCCTGTTCTGCTGCTAAAGCATAAGCGTCTCTACCTGTGACATCTACTTGATAAGCACCGTAGTCTTGGAGAGCATGAAACAGCTTTTTCCCTGCTGGGGTAGTTAGACCTAGGCTCTTTTCACTTACCTCCGGCGGAATTGCTAACAGAGAACCCATTACCAGTTGAGGGTCTTCACCTTTATATATCTTTGGAGCAGCTGAATCTGCCCTATCTGCAGGCCAACGGTATCCTGGTGTAGAACTTTGGGGATTGTAATAGATATATTTTTCCCAAAGCTCTAGTTTTAAAACATGACGAATCGGTTCGCTACCAATTAATTCTCCCTTGCGTATTGCTCCTCCTAAAGAGGACAATCCAGAACCAAGATGACCTCCGGCAATACCTTGACTGTATAGATCCAAATCTTTTTTCGGCCAGTGATAGCCATATACCGGACCACCGTTTTGACAGCGAGCCATTGGTTCTAGCTGGATGATAGTACGACCGTCAGGCTGTAGCAAGGCGGCAGCATTATTGGGAGTGGAATACCTAACGAGAGTGTTAATGGCATCAGGAACAATTAAATCATCAGGAATGGGGATAGATAAGTTTTCATAGGTTGTAGTTCCGCTACAACGCTTAGTCCAACTATCAGGGTCATACAACGGTCGCAGTGGACTACTAGCAGGAATAATAAATAAAAGATCGACATCTATAGTGGAGCGAGCCGATCGCGGCAAATTAGCTGGTTTATACTCAGCATTACTGCCGATGGGCATGTTCCAGATTGAGTCCTGAGAAAAAGGCCATAACCAGGGGTCACGAGTGGTAGGAGTGTTGGCATTAGCGGCAGAAGTAGTGGTATTAGCAGTAATAGATTGCTTCGGTTTAAAATAGTTAGCTAAACCGATACTGATAGTTATCGTTACCAGCACCAGAACTATTACTACATACCATCTGAATTTCCGACTGAATTTCCTAGATTTGAATAGCATAATCAGGAGCAGGAGAAAGGGGAGATGGGTAGCTATCGAGCAACACTTGATAGACGCCGACGCAGACTGTAATCTACCTCTAGCAATCTGCTGTAGCTCTGAGATCGGAAGAACTGCCTCAGTGCGATCGCAAAACTCAAACGGATAAAGTCTAGAGAGAAGCGCAGCTTAGGATAGTGTAGAAGGGCTTGCTGACGATAATGATTTGTCTGTCGGTAATCACTATTAACCTTCTGCAGAGATTTCCAAGCTAAGTTGAGCTTGGCATAACCATAGCTATGGCTCTAGATATTATGCTTAAAAATTAGCGATACTTTAGTTATTTAATACTGATACTATTTTTTATAAATTAACTTTTTTTTTACAAAGTTTACGAATAACTCTTGCCGGGTTTCCTACAACTACAGAACTCTCAGGAACATCCTTTACAACTACAGAACCAGCACCAATTACAGCATTATCTCCAATGGTAATCGCACCAATAATCACCACATTGGAGCCGATATCTACATTATTGCCAATTTTTGGGCAACCGCTATAGGAACCATCTGGTAATTGTTTATTTCCAATAGTGGTTGAGTGTCTTAAGGTACAATTTGCGCCAATAACAGTTTCATGATTTACCACCAAACCTATGCCATGCAAAAGCTTAGTATTAGCTCCAATCTGAGTATCCCAAGGCAATTCAATTCCTAATATACATTCTACTAATACTTGGTAAAGTAAACGATAAAAAATCGATAAAAATGAAAAAGGTGCAGGTAATTTACCAAGCAAATGTGTTGAACGAAACATCAATAAAATGAACCGAGCCTTCAAGTTAGACTCATAGTAATTAACTTGCCAATCTTGTAGTAAATAATTACTGATATTATTCATTATTTTTGGCATTATAAAATAATATTTAAATCCTAGTATATTTCACTAATTTATAAAATTAAAACTTTGAAATGCACCCAAATACTATTGCATAGCTACAAAAAAAATAACCAGTATCCATCAGGAAAACTATTGGATATTAACTAACTTCATACTTCAAACTTCCGCGTAGCGAAGCTAGTTAGAAAGAACTGGCTTGTGTTCCTCTGTAGAGAGTTATTAGTTCTGTGTCGTCAAGAATTTTTTCACTCTTTTTGCCCATAAAGTAAAAACCTGATGCCGAATCAAATGTCCCCGATTTATCAATTAGATAGTAGTCGAAATATTTCAACCAAAAAGATGTCAGTCTGGCAATAACCTTAATCAAACTTCTTGCCATAGGTGTCTTAACAAAACTTAAAAGAAAGTATTGATATGACCAGGCTAATGCCATTCCTGGTCCACAGACAGCACCACTACAAATTTCTTCAAATTTGCGGAATAAACGACGATGTCCTAAGTGAGTGAAGCGAGTAAAATCATATCTTCCTAGGTGTACTTGTTGCATAAACGGAGTTTCTGAATAAACTAAACCATCTTTTTTGAGCACTCGATGAATTTCTTCAACACAACGGGATGGATCTACAACATGTTCAAGGACAGCTTGGATTATGACTCCATCAAATGAATTGTCTTTAAAAGGAATATTGTGGGAGTCAAAAATTACTGCTATACGGGAATCATAAGCAACATCACTTTCGATAATTTCAATGGCAGGTACTGATAACAGCTCTTCCATACCTTGACCAATCACACTACCTCCAATTATCAGTACTTTAGGACTATCAGTCTGCTTGAGCACAAGTTCTGTGAATTTTTTGTAATTCCTCTTACCTTTCAAATTCAGGATAATGCTAGGAATCAAATTGATGGCAATTCTTTCTAATTTTGGTTTTGGGTTAAGATCAGCATTTTCGGGATTTAGAAAGTTTTTAATCTTAAATATACTAGATGATTCATTGATCAAAATTGGTTTATCCTGAACAACAGGATAATTTTTTTGGCATTGATAATTTGTACATCTCAACTGATTTTTTATTGATTCTAAACTAGACAAGCAACAGGGACAGCAAAGCAAGTCTTGAGTACTTGATGATAAGTTAATTTCAGCATTATTTATGATGTTTTGATTAGTCATGGTGTTGTATTGCTATTGGTTAAAGTCTCAACTATTTCGTGAGTGAAATAATTCGCGTCACTCCTATAAAAGCTAGAGTTACCCTGATCAAAAAGGTGTAAGCCGTGCAGGAGGACTAACCGGTGTGTGATTTTCTGAAGGCGGCAGATCATCCCAATTCCAACCCACCACTGCCAACAAGGTATACCAGTAGAAAAAGAGAGTGGTATGACTCCAGATATTTTCGGTAATCATCCCCACAGGTACAGCCAGAAGAACCGCCAACATGGCTAAACACAGATTTCGTTGTCCACTGCCAGGAGATGCCTGTCGAAATAATTGAACAAGACGCCCAACCTGAACTCCGAGGAAGACCAACCAAGTTACCAGTCCTAGGATTCCTCCTTCTACCAGGGCTCGAATGTAATCATTGTGGGGATACAGCCCATTGGTACTAACATCAGCACTAATTCCGAGACCGTAACCGAGGATAGGAAAATGTTGCCATTGCTGTAGTAGGTAATGCCACTGAGCAATTCGCCAGTTGAAACTGTTGTGGTCTCCCTTGGAGAGGAGGATGGCACGCCAAATATCGATGTCTGGATTGCCTAAGGGTGTTTCAGTGATTGAGCCGAGACGTTCTTGACCAAACTCCGTACTACCAAACAAAACTATAATTCCGACAAATAGGACTATGCCACCGATTAGGTTCACTATGCTCAATCTAGGGGCGATTAAAACCACAATAAAGGTACCAAGCATCATCAAACCAAATAGAGCCTTAGTACTCACATACACAAGGCTAAGTAAACCCAGCAATAGCATCCAGATCCAGCGTGGCTTTGACTGGGTTAGCCTCCAATAGGTCAGACCCATGAACAGCAATAACCAGGTTACAAAGCCATTAGGGTGACCAATAGTCCCTTTGATTCGAGATACTTCATCTAGTGTTTCGGAATAACCTCCATCAGCAGCAAACATGGGAGGTAAAACCGAAGGTACAAACATCTGGAGCAACGCTACTGTAACTGGTAAGAGCAGAGCCCAAAACAGCCCATAGACAACTTGCTTAGGTGGAAGCCTGTCCTTGAGTTGCATTACCAGCAAGTAGACCATCAGCCAAGAAAATAGACGTATCCACTCACGGATGCTTTCTAGCAAAAACGAAGCATCTAGCCCCAGCCCTCCCAGAGGCAAAAGTATCACCCACAAGCCTTGTAGCATCACCCAACCAGCAAAGAACCACCAAAACTTATCAGTGCGTACAGTTTGCCCCCTCAGTAACATCACTGTCACATAAAGCAAAGTCAAGCCGTCGAGTCCGATAGCAAAAGCTGCTGGTACCTGTTGATCAGAAAACGGATCGAGACAGCTACGCAAGATCAATAGTCCCAGTACCGCTTGCTCAAACCGGGCAAAGAAGTAGACCACCACCGCTACTGCAACCAACCCTAAACCAAGCAAAATCGGCTGAGTACCTGCGAGTAAGCCAACAGCTAGACCAATCGGCACACCTGCCAGTCCTAGCCAAAAGGTCAGAGCAGAGGAACGATGCCAGGGGTTATGAATCTGCATGATCAACCCCCTTGGATACAACAGCACAATTGTTACTGGCTTCCTTGCCATGGGTCTGCCTGAATTCGGCTTGAGGCTGGTAACTATCGAAGGAATCGAAATAGTACTGTTGAGTCCGATCGCTTATGCCATTGGCAACAAACCCCAGTATGGGAGTGCTACTATCTTTCAATTCCGATACTGTCTGTAGTAGGATATCTTTCTGGGTAAAGTTGGGACGTGTGACTATCACCAACCCATCACTATACCGACTCAAGATATGGGCATCAGCAAAACTACTAACTGGTGGCGTGTCTACAATCACTAGGTCATAATGATCTGCGGCTGCTGCCAAAATAGACTTGATCATCTGTGACTGTAGGAAGGTAGCCGAACCAGAGGGCTGGTCACTACAGGTCAAAATCGAAAGGTTTGCGATGGCTGTGGGTTGCACCGCCGACCGCCAGGTTTGATTGCTGTCAATTACATCTGTAACCTTTGGCTTAGGGGGTAAGCCAAACAAATTGTGCTGCATTGGGTGACGCCAGTCGGCATCAATAATCAATGTCCGCCGGGAAAATCTTACTGAAACCGCACCCAAGTGGGAAGCTACCACTGACTTACCTTCTCCGGAAACAGCACTGCTGACCACAATCAGCTGTAAGGTCTTCTGAGCACGCAACTCCATGGTTGTCAGGAGCAGGCGGTAAGGCTCCATTAACCTCATATCTTCCAAGAATCGGTTCGGTTGCTCAAGACTGAGTGCCTGAGCAGGTATCTTCGGTAATACCCCCAGCCTAGGCAGCTTCAGGAGTGCCTCCGCTTCCGAGGCATCGTGTAGGGTATTATCCATTACCTCCAGCAGCAGCACCATACCGACAGCTAGGGCAATTCCAGCAGCAGTAGCTATCACCAGCACCACTTTTGGATTGGGTTCCTGGGGTGATGAAGGAAGTTTTGCCCGCTCAATAATTTGAATATTGCTAACTAGTTGGGCTTCTGCAATCCGTGCTTCTTCCAGTTTGTTTTGGAGGAGTTTAAGAGAGGCAATTGCTTCTTCTTGTCGGCGAACTAAGCTAGCAAAGGGTTGCCGTAGAACTGGTATTTGACCAAGACGATTCTGGAGTTTAATGCGCTCAGTCTGCACCAGGTAGAGCTTTTGTTCCAGTGCCGACCGTTCTGTTTGAGCTAAAATAAATCTAGAGGTAAAGTCCTGGCTCAACTGATCAGAGGCCACATCACCAGGGGCAATAATTTGATTATTGGACTGATTAGTCGGTAACAGACGAGAAAGTTTTTGATTGTAGAGGGTAAGGAGTTCATACCGCTCCTGAACCAGTGATATCATCGCTGGATTTTGATCAGTTAGACGCGATCGCATTTTGGCTAACTCCCGATCCAACTCTACTAGCTGAGCTCGTAAGGCTTGGAGTTCTTGATCTTGACCAATGCGTCCAGCGATGTAAGCATTCTGAGTATTATTCAGACTGGTTATGGTCTGGAGTTCTTGGCTACGGGTTTTAGCATCTTGGAGTTGAATAGACACAGCACGTTCTTGGTCTTCTAAAGTAGCTAAACTCCTGACTAAGAGTTGTGTTTGTTCCTCCGGAGAAACTAAACCAGTGGTCTGTTTAAATTTGTTTAACGCTGCTTCTGCTGCTGCTACCTCCAAACGCCGTAATGGTACTTCTTTCTCCAAAAATTCCCGCACAGCTCTAGCTTCTGAACGAATCCCTTCAGCACTTTCAGTAACCATTGCGTTGGCGACAGCATTGAGCACCGTGGTTACCAATTCTGGATTTTGACCCTGATAGCTCAGCTCAAGAATATTGGTAGCAGGCACAATTTTTACCTTTAAATCCTCACGGAGTGTGTCTATGGTCAGTCCTTCTTGTGAACTGCCGAGTAGAGCAATCTCGTCAAGTGCTCCCTGAAGAAGCCGTTCTGACCCCACTAGTTCTGCTTGAGTTGCGATTGGGTCAGCTCCACCGGGTGTATTAGCAGGGACTTGGCTGAGGTTGTCACCCAACTCAGATACACTCACCTTTTTATTGTCCAGCATCAGCCGTGCTTTCACTTGGTACACTGGTGGGGTAACAACCAAATAGGCAATCGCTCCACCAATTACGGATGTAAAGGTAACAAGGGCTGGCAAAAGCCGCCGCTTTAAGGCTAATGGTAGTGATGAAAGGCTGGTGTCCATAACGTTGACGAAACTCTGTGGTTTTACTGGTTCTTGAAAAAGGGGAGCGTGACACTGAATTTGGGATCAGAGGACGCACAGAGTTTTTGATACAGTCTTAAGTTATCAGCAGTAATTTTGTCCCAGTTATAGTAAGTGGCTACATGGTCTTGTGCCTTCTTGGCCATGTCCGCTAACTCTTGAGGTTGGCGGATCGCCCTCTCTAGAGCTTGGACACAAGAGTCTACGTTTCCTGCTTGGAACAGTAGACCTCGTTGTTCACCAATCAATTGCTGATGGGGAGGGATATCACTAGCGAGCACTGGAATCCCTTCCTGCATTGCCTCTAGCATCACCAGCGGTAATCCTTCTAAATCCGAAGGCAGAACAAACAACCCTGCGCCCCGAACAATCTCGGCTAAGCGACTTCCATAGAGTTCACCAACGAATAACACGTCTTGATTTGTGCCTGCCAAGTCATGTAGGTTGGCGATGTAGTTATGAGTGTCACTATCACCACCAGCAATCACCAGTTTCCAACCGTTAGATTTGAGCCGTTGGAAAGCTTTGATCAGTAGATCAGGTCGTTTTTCCGGTACAAGCCTGCCCAAGAACAGAATGTAACGCCCCGGGTTTAGACCTAGGAATTTACCATAGGAAAATTTGGGGTCTGACTCTGGGTAAATCCCTGGAGCATTGGGAATATTGACTGTATTCTTGCTATAGGTGTTGAGAAAGTAATTTTGGAGTGCTTGTGACACTACCACTAACTCATGGGCAGAGTAGACCGCGTTCCTCTCCCCCAAACGAATTAACCCACTCGACCATTTCCCCCACTTGGCTCGTTGCCAGTCCAATCCCTGACAGGTAACCACAATTTTTGCAGAAGAGGCAATTCTGGAGAGCCAGGAGAACACAGCTGGACCTAGGGCATGGAAATGAATGATGTCGTAGCGTTTGCCACTGGAGATAATCGCTGCCAGGGCAGCATTAGCCAAAGCATCTATTCCTCTGAATTGTATCGAGGGTAGAGAGATTACTCGAACACCTTTGTAGTCAGAGGATGAAAAACCGGTAGACTCGGTGTAGGACGACCGTGCAAATAGATCTACCGAATGACCCTGGGCAACGATTCTGGGATAGAGTTCTGTGCAGTAACGTTCAATGCCACCTTGCTTAACAGGTACTCCTTTGGCTCCAATTACAGCAATTTTCATGAGTTCTAGTTTTCTCTTTTACAATACTCTTCGGCAGACTAATGAAGTGGTGATGACACCCTGAGTATGTAAGGTAAGCATTCAGCCGTCAGCCGTCAGCCGTCAGCTTATTTTATTCAAAAGCTGTTCGGTGTAGCGTGCGCTATGGGCATAAACTGTTCAGTGTAGCGTGGCCACAGGCCTTTGGCTGATACGCGACACGCTAATAGCTGATAGCTGATAGCACCTCAAGTAGCACCATCTGTAGCGCATATGCTTACTATGTAAGTTTGACTGCTCTATCTTGATTAAAGGCAGCGGATTAGACAGAGATTAGGCAGACCGTTGGTGAGCACGGTTGAGCATTTGCTCATAAACACTGCTGACAACTGTGCGAGCACTATAGGGTTGAGCCGTGCGCACACAGGAGGAGGCTGAATAATTCTCTGGATGGTGCAAGACCTTACCCAAAGCATCTGCGATCGCAACGGCAGTACGCTCTTTGCAAACAATCCCACTGTCAGCACCGAGAAATTTGGGGGTTTCACCACAATTCGTAGTCACTACAGGTGTCCCACAGGCGAGAGCCTCAAGGACAGTCAAGGGCAGTCCTTCGTAAACGCTAGTCAAAACAAAGACACTACAGACACGGTATAAGTCTGCTAGTTTTTCCTGACCTACTGCTCCAAGCATAGTCACTCGGTTAGACAACCCAAGAAAGGAAATTTCACCACGGAGTTCATCCTTTAACTCCCCATCCCCAGCAATCAGTAAGTGAACATTGGCAATATATAAAGTTGCCATCGCCCGTATCAGTAACATCGGGTCTTTCTGAGGATGCAGACGACCGGCGAAAAGGATAAAACGGGTCTGTTCAGACAAATTATGCTCCTGTGCCAGAGCTTTGCGTCCCTGTGCTCGTTGCTTTGGGTCTAGGGGATAGAACACCTCGTCATCAACAGTGTTTTTCAGGTAAGCAACACGATTTGCGATCGCTGGATAACGCTGTTGATAAAACTTAGCTGATTCAGTATTGCAGGAAAAAATTTGGCTAAATTGCTTCACCAGTAAGCCTTCGAGGGCAAAATAGCTTGCGGAAAAACGCTGCCAAAGAATGCCATTATTAGCCGTTGCAGGATTCATCTGCTTGGCAATGTCATTGTGTACAAACAGCGTCTTCTCTCCAGACCAATTGAGAGCTGCTAAGCTGGGTTCGATGCGATGAAAATGCATAAAATCCGATGCCAAGCAACGACCGAACAGGGCAGTCGTATACTTCACCGTCGTCGGTATCAAGCCCCTAACATTGTCATCTTCCAAAGGAAACAGGGGCATAAATTGAATGGCTCGACCCGCTACTTCTCCTTCTTGCCAGACACCGGAAGCTGAAGCCAGGTCTCCTGTTCCGACCAACCGCACCTCGAACTCACTGGGAGCATATTTGATAAAGGAGCGGATGACGGTCTGAATCCCACCAATGCTGCTATGCCAAGGATTAAACTGATAGAAAATAGTTAAAATTAGTTTCTTGGTCACTTTAATTAATAAGAAGTAAAACTGTTTGAGAGTCAGTGATTTATGGGTTATAGTTTATAGATTTTATCAATTGCTTTAGGTACTTTAGTCCTGGGTTTTAGGGAGTCGGGAGTCGGGAGTCGGGAGTCGGGACTCGGGACTCGGGAGTCGGGACTCGGGAGTCGGGACTCGGGACTCGGGACTCGGGATTAGGGAGTAGCGACTAGGGATAATAAAATTGACTGTACTTCATAAGTATGCTCAACGCTATATAGCATTTATCAAATAGGTGAGGTACACATTTTTTTGATTTTATGGAACATAAAAAAATGCTCTTAGGTATCTGGTATGCTTAACTTGTATTAATTTTAATTAATTCAAATTAATACTGTTTATAGCTCTGATATTTTGATAATTATTTTTTTAATATCAATCGATTATCAATGCCTAAAATGATTGCTAAGCAATATTTTTAATCATTGCTTCTGACAAATTAGCATAGTCATTACGTAATTACCTATATTTTTAGGAATAGTGTGTTTACCAACTAACTAGTATTCTTGGATTCGTTACCCTTGATTCCCTATAGATATTACGTCGATGGCATTAATTAAATCCCCTAACCTAGGGTAGAAATATATTTTTTTTTCCAAAGTAATTATTGGATTGTTTGAAATCATCAAAACTTGGTAATTTTTAGTTTAATAACTAATTATTAACTACACCTTCAAGACTCTAAATCCGGATATTTAGTAAAAATTGATCAGTTACTGGATTTATAAAGTTCTAACAATAGTTAGTGAATACTTTGTGAATACTCTCAACTTAAAAAAGCTTAAAATTATTTCCAGACAAATTTTCCCGAAAAAACTGAACACTTAAGACATATTTCTGTTCCCTGTTCCCTGTTCCCTGTTCCCTGCGCGCAGCGCTATCAGTTATTAATTTTGGACTCTGATAGTCTTGGTAAAAAAACCCAGCACAATATGGATCGGAACCATAATTCCAATCAAGATGGTAGTGCTAACTAGTAGATAGGGATTGTTTGGTATCCCACATTCCGCACTTCAAAGTGTAGTTTGGAAGCTACTGCGTCCCGCTACGGCAACACAAACACTGAGAACAGGTTAATTTATAACACCTTAAGTATTCCTAATCAACAATATCGCCAGCATTACCAGAGTATAGATACTAGAGTCTACATACAACACCGAATATTACAAACTGACGTGGGGACTCTCGGTTCACAGTCTATCGCCCTGAATTTTATCCCTGACTCCCAGAGCAACTGCATCTAGACTGTGATACACCCATAATTCTATATCCCAAAGGAATCATTACAAATGTGACCTTGCACTGTCAATAAAAACCCAATAAAAAGCTGTAGCCAATGTCTTATAAGATTTGGCTACATCGTGGCGGCTATCTGCTGGGCATTTAGCCCACTAATCTACCGCTTTATTGAGACTATTATCAATTAACCCGAAATTTGACGGAAAAATTTGCCCAAAAATTATTTTAATTGTATATTAAAACTTAATTTAGTTAATTTGTCAAGTGTTCAATGTAACTAATTGACTATCGTGGAACCTAACTATCCATTCCGTGCCATACTGGAATCAAGCTACCTGATCTGATCAGCTTACTGATCCCTAAAAGCCTGTGTGACACTTAACTAGAGAATTTCCATTGGAGTTGTAAACCTAATTGCTTAGGGAAAGGCAAGAGGAATCCCCCCTAACCCCCCTTAGTAAGGGGGGCGGGCAAGAGGCAAGAGCTAATCAAGTATATAAAGATTTTTGGGAATCGAAAAAACTGTAATACTTGTTTACAATTCATTGGGAAATTCTATAGCAGTTTTCAATTGGGTGAGGTACTTTCGTCCTGGGTTTTAGGGAGTAGGGAGTAGGCAGTAGGGAGTAGGAATCCCCGCGCGCAAGGGGGTAATAAAATTGAATGTACCTCATCGGTATGATCAACACTCTATATTCCTTATAATTATTCAAACAATTGATCTTCCTTGGTTTTGGTCATCTCTGACTCAAGACCATCAGCAAAAGGTGCACAGAGTAAGGCGATGACAGTAGATCAGCTCATAGATGTACTCACAGTTATGGGGTACACTAAATTGACTTCCCTTCAGGAATGGATTCTGTACCAAGCCTGGGAAGAAAAAACCTATGCCGAGATGGCGGAGGAGATACACTACGGTAGTGAATATCTCAGGAGAATCGCTTCTAAGTTATGGCTATTGCTCAGCAAGATTTTTGGCAAACCAATCACCAAGGGCAACTTCAAACCAGTTTTAGCTAGCATTCCTCTGAGTCCCTTACAGCAAGAGCTAATCGAGCAATATTACCAATCCTTGAGCCAATGCCCAACCTTTCCCATTGGAGTAGTCCCCCTATCATCAGCGTTTTACATTAAACGTCCCGTTGTCGAAGAAATGGCTTACCAAGCCATTGAACAACTCGGAAGTCTAATCCTGATTAGATCCCCGAAAGAGACCGGTAAAACCTCTTTGATGCTGCGGATAGTAGACCGGGCAAAATCCCTAGGTTACGGAACAGTATGGATTAATTTTGCCCAAGCAGAAAGAGCGATTTTAAGTAATTTAGATCGGTTATTACGTTGGTTGTGTGCTAATCTATGTAATCAACTGGTGCTTGCCAAGCAATTGGATGAGTATTGGCATGAGGACATCGGCAGCAAAGCAAGCTGTAGCTCTTTTTTTCAAGGACATATCTTAGAGTCCCTTGAACAGCCCCTAGTTTTGGCGATGGATGAAGTGAATTTGCTCCTTGAGCATAGGCAAACAGCTCTTGACTTTTTTATTCTGTTGCGATCTTGGTCTGAGGCTGCCAAACACGTCACACCTTGGCAAAAGCTGCGGCTTGTGCTTGCTTACTCCACAGAAGTTGATATTCCTGTTAAAATAGCTGACTATTTATCGAATTTAGGATTGCCCATTGAATTACCCCAGTTTAACCTTCAACAAATTCAGCAGTTAGCCCAGCTTTATGGACTCGATTGGTTTAGAGGTCAAGCTAGGGAGAAATTAATGGCTATGGTGGGGGGACATCCGAAATTAGTGCAGCTTGCTCTCTATCACTTGGCTTGTCAAAACCTTAGCCTAGAACAACTTCTTGATCAAGCACCTACCCGAGAGGGAATTTATAGGGATCATCTGCTGCTAAAATTAACTAGACTTAGGCAAAATCCTGAGTTAGCCACTTTCTTCAACAAGGTGATTCAAACCGATAGAGGTGTTGAGTTAGATTCAATCTTAATCAATAGATTAAAGAATCTAGGTTTGATCATCTTTGACGGAAATCACGTCATGCCAAGTTGTGATTTATATCGTCAGTATTTATTAGCACAGCTTAAGGAGGCGTGATTGATCGCCAAGCTAATTGGAACCGCTGAATGCCTGAGCTTGTTCAAGCCATTGTTTAAGCTGTAGGCTATCAAACATTAGCGCCATGAGTAGTAAAGGAGGTAGGCTTGAGCGGTAAGCTAATTGTTTTCGAGGGAGTGGAAGGCGGTGGTAAAACTACCCAACTGCAGCGATGCTCAAATTGGCTTCGAGCTGGTGGCTTACAAGACTGTCTAGGTACTTTGGATCAAACCATGCCCGTTGTAGTCACAAGAGAACCGGGGGGAACATTATTAGGCGCTAAGGTTCGCCAACTGCTACTAGATAGAGATTCCTCACCTATTCACCCTCGGGCTGAACTTTTACTCTATGCTGCTGATCGGGCTGAACATGTTGAAGAGTTGATTAAGCCACAGTTGGTCAACGGAGCAATTATTTTATGCGATCGCTACACGGATTCCACAATTGCCTACCAGGGTTATGGCCGAGGTATTGACTTGAAATTGATCGAGGAGCTTAATCAAATTGCTACCGGTGGACTGGAAAGTGACCTCACCCTGTGGCTAGATATTGATGTCGAAATTGGTCTGGAACGGGCGCGACAGCGGGGAACCGTTGACCGCATGGAGCAAGCTGACTTAGCATTTCACCGACGAGTGCAGCAGGGATTTCAGGAGTTGTATCAACAAAATCCCGATCGGATTGTTCGGGTAGATGCTAGCTACAGTGAGGAGGAGGTGCATAATGCCATTCAGAAGATTTTGGGTGAACGGTTGAGAACATGGTTCCAGGAGCGTTCGATTTTATCCTAGGGCAAGACCAAGCGATCGCATTATTGCACGGAGCAATTACAACTAACCGCATTGCCCCTGCCTACCTGTTTGCTGGTCCATCTGGGGTGGGGCGGAGTCTGGTAGCACGGGCTTTTATTGAACAGTTGTTTTGTCAAGGTATCCCCGCTGATGGGCAAGTCTCAATTAAAAAACGACTTATTCAGGGCAATCACCCGGATGTATTGTGGCTAGAGCCAACCTATCTCCACAATGGTACACTGGTGTCTGCTACAGAGGCTGTCCAAAAAGGAATTCAGCGTCAGGCACCCCCCCAAATTCGGTTGGAACAAATTCGGGAAATTGCTCGGTTTCTGAGTAATTCTCCTCTAGAAGCATCACGCAAGGTAGTGGTACTAGAGCAGGCAGAAACTATGGCAGAGCCAGCAGCCAATGGTTTGCTGAAGACTCTCGAAGAACCGGGAAACGCTACGTTGATAGTGATCGCACCTAACACTGAATCTTTGTTGCCGACCCTAGTGTCTCGCTGTCAGCGGATTCCATTTTCTCGGCTGGGGCCCGAAACTATGACAACAGTGCTGCGGCAAACCGGTCATGAACAAATTTTACAGGAACCATCAGTACTCGCCATTGCCCAGGGAAGTCCGGGGGAAGCGATCGCTGCTTTTGAGCAACTCAAAGCCATGCCCCCAAACTTACTCACCCAACTTACCCAGTTACCCCACACATCCCGTCAAGCATTAGCACTGGCAAAGGAAATTGACAACAACCTGGATACCCACACTCAGCTTTGGTTAGTGAAGTATTTACAACACTGCTACTGGCAATCACACACTCAACCAGAGATGATTAAAAAGCTAGAGCAAGCTCGGCGATACCTGCTCAGTTATGCTCAGCCGCGATTGGTTTGGGAGGTAACCCTGTTGGAATTGAGTATTCTTGAAGCATGAAGGGTTAGGAGTAAATTATAAAGCATGAAGAATAAAGTGTAAAAGAGTAATTGGGAAGGATCAACGATAAAGCTCCATCAAATATTTCCTAATACTGGATACTTATATGCGCTCTTACCATTAAGAATTAAATTCGCCACGGGTCGCACCTGAAGGAAAGCCTACTAATCAAAATCGTTATGACTATGATCTAATTGTAAAGGTTCGTAAATAATCAATTAGATTTGATACCATTTGTGTGGTAGGTTACAGATCATGTCATGGTCTCGGCATGGACATGGGATATTGGTTAGATCATTTTCTTATCCATGAACTCCCTCTCAAGATGTATCTTTTTAGCCAGCACTTTGAGAAATAGTATGGGTAGCAAGGTTTGAGGTGACCACCACTTGATCAGCAATCTGTAGCCAACTGACACCCTAGACACTATAAGGAGAATAACGACATGACTACGACAGAAGGATGTCTCCGGGTAGGCCAACTGGCTCCCGACTTCACGGCCACTGCTGTATTCGAGCAAGAGTTCAAGACAATTAAACTGTCTGACTATCGTGGTAAATACGTCGTTCTGTTTTTCTATCCCCTAGACTTCACATTTGTTTGCCCTACTGAAATTACTGCATTTAGCGATCGCTTTGAAGAATTCAAAGAACTAGGCACCGAAGTCCTTGGCGTCTCTGTTGACAGTGAATTCTCTCACCTGGCTTGGATTCAGACTGACCGCAAGGATGGAGGTGTAGGCGATCTAGCTTATCCTCTGGTTTCTGATATCAAAAAAGACATCAGCACAGATTACAACGTTCTTGACCCGGAAGCTGGTATTGCCTTACGTGGTTTATTCATCATGGACAAGGAGGGCATAATCCAGCATGCTACTGTCAATAACCTCTCCTTTGGTCGTAGCGTTGACGAAACCCTGCGTACCTTGAAAGCGATTCAATACGTTCAAGCTCATCCCGATGAAGTTTGCCCAGCAGGCTGGCAACCAGGTGACAAAACTATGAACCCTGACCCTGTTAAATCAAAGGTTTACTTTGCTGCGGTATAACGGAATCACGAATATCTCCGCCCTCCTACCTTGAAGACTGAGCTTTGATACTGGGAAATTGAGTGGGTATAATACCTGTTCAATTTCCCATTAACATTATGAGGGTAGTGATAAATAGGTAGTGATAGAACATTGCATTTCTGGTAAGCAAGTTGACCATTGCTCGATTAGGAAATCTTATCTAAATTCCTAATAGGCTAGAGGATATAGCACGGCAGTAAAGGAAAACAACAGTTGCTGTCCCCCCGCACTACCCCAGTCAAGAATGCTCGTTCTTTGTGGGAAAATGGTCAAGAAGTCTGTGTCAGTACCTACACATGTTGGTCCGCATATAGTGAGTAGGGAGGAGTGTCAATCGATTGAATCAAAAAATGGCGCTGCCTGGGAGGAAGTACAATGTCAGAAGAGCAAAAACAGCAGCCAGAAGCGGCAAATGATCAACCAATGCAAACGCCGCCGACACCATCAGTGACAGATAAATCCAAAGACAGCTTGGAAACAACAAGTCAATCGCCTCAGACCACTGGCAAGGGAAAGTTATCGTCTTCTCAGCCTAAGTCTGGATTAATGAATCGCTTGCTGCCGATTCTTAGTACTCTTGGCCGGTTGTGGGATGGCACCTTAAAAAAAGTCCGCTCCTTGCTACCGGCAGCTTGGAATGAAAAACTGTCTGATTGGATGTTGACTGGTGCGATCGCAAGCGTAGTAGTAGTCATTCTATGGACAACACTAGCGCTTCTACCAAAGACACCAGCACAGGTGGCACAAGTTCCTGCTGATACCATTAATTCTCCACAAAATTTGGAAGTTCCTCAGGAATCAAAATTTGTGGAATCGGAACCCATACCCACACCAGAGTTAACTCCTGAACAAAGCCTGATTGTCGCAATTCAAAATCAAATTGCGGCTATTACCGCTCAGTACGGTAATGACCTGATTCAAGCAATTGAGGCGAACTTTCTCAGAAGTATGCTCTTGGTCAAGGTCAGTGATGAGTGGTACCAACTCAACGATGCTCAGCAGAATACCTTAGCTCAAAGGATGCTGAGTCAGTCTCAACAATTAGACTTTAACAAGTTGGAAATTACTGACTTAGAGGGAACGTTACTTGCCCGTAGTCCTGTGGTGGGGTCAAGTATGGTCATTTTTACCCGACATTAATGGTATTATCTGTTGAGGGTTGAGGGTTGACAGTCAAGTGTCCACCCTCAACAACCCCAACTATTTATGTGATAAGATACCAGACAAAATTAATTATCCTATCACCATTATCCCCCGCTTAATGGGTTCAAGCGCTTCATGGCACGATTTACTACTTCGGAGTAGCGTAATTGCCCACACAGAATGTTGAGCATGATTTGAGTAGCAACGGGTTTTTTAACGCCGACTTTGTACCCAATTCCGGGAAAGCTGTAGAACGCACCAGCGAGCTTAGCAGCCCAACTCATATCAGTTCCCCGTTCTTGCTGCATCACCTGGGTATAGTTTTCTAAGGCATCGGCTTGACCTGCCAAAGCTTGTTGAATGGCCTCAGCTGCTTTCATGCCACTGAACATGGAGGGTCGAATTCCCTCAGCAGTCATGGGATCCACCACACAAGCAGCTTCCCCAGCTAATACAGCATTTTGTGTATGCAGCTTCTCCTCACGTTCCCAGACGCAGATGGCACCTTCGTGCTGTTTACAGCTACTCAGGTCTAAGCCGGATTTCTCCGCATAACCTTTGACTATCTTTTCGATGTCTTTCAGGTCACCACCCCGTAAGGAGCCAAGACCAATGGAGTAGCCTTCGGCTTTAGGAATATTCCAGATAAAGCCATTTTTGACCTGACCAAAGTCAAAATGGATCTCGGTACTATTGGTTTCCGATTTGGGCACCTCTAGGGCTAATGCCAGACGTGACTTACGTTCTTTGAATCCCAACCATTTTGCCATCGGTCCAGTAGCACCGTCAGCTGCAATCACGTAGCGACCTTCAACAGTCCCATTGACAGTGTTGACCTGCCAGTGGTCTCCCTTAAACTCCACCCCTGTAACTGCTGTATTATCTCGAATTTCAGCACCTTGTTTTTGGGCTTGTTGGATGAGATAGTGATCGAAAACATCCCGTTGCACCATCCAAACCGGTTCTTGAGTGTCCAGTTTCACTTCTACTGGGTCATCCATTTTCCAGGTGTAGCGTACACTCTCAGCTTTCAGAGATATGGCAGGTGTAAAGTCGAAATCAAACCACTGTTGCACTTGTGGGGAAACCGCCCCACTACAAGCCTTGTACCGGGGTAAGGATTCTTTTTCTAGAACCACCACAGACTTTCCACCTTTAGCCAGGTGATAAGCAGCAGTTCCACCAGCCGGTCCCGCACCAACGATTATGCAGTCAAACATGATGTTTCTACTTTACTCCTCAAAGATTTATCGATTGAAGTTCACAGACTAACAGCCCAGTGTGTCAGCCTACTATCCAAATTGAGTGACCAAATTGAGTGACCAATTTACCAGGACTTACTCACTAAGATGCCCAGCAATTAAGACAAACTAACGGGCATTGTAAAATCACTATCAATTCATAATAATGACCCTACAAACATTGCAGGGTCGAGATTAGGCTATTAGGAAAATGCTTACCCTTAATCAATAACATCCTGAAAACGCCTAATCATTTATTATCTGGATGCACCTCTACTGATAGTTTTTGTCTCTTGTTCACTCCAGTTTTCAGTCATTAGACTCGTTAATCCGGATAGTTTAGTCTGCTAATTACTAGGGAAATCATTAGCTTATAGAACCATTATCGACCTAGAATTTTTGAAACATGTGGACTTCTGAGCAATCTTTATTAAAATTTCACGAAGTCACAGCCAAAACTATTGCCAAAACTATTAGTGTATTTTTTTTGCTCCCCATCCTCTTCCCCTATGGGCTTCTTCTAAATCCTCAGTCGATCTCCAATCGGTTGGTATCGGTATTGAGGAGTTCAACCAAGGTAGGGGAGATTTGGATTGTGGAGATTTGGGTAGACTTGGTAAGTAAGATCCGATTAGGATTATCTTGCAATTCTAATGCCGTCAGAAACAATATGACCCAATCCCCTAATTGTTCTCCCTGGCGAACTATAATCCACCAATCAAGCTATTATCTCTATAACTTGGTTAAAGTCTTTAGGAATTGTTAGGGTCTTGCTGACTCCTAGTCTTACCTAGATTAACTAACGAACCAAACCCCTGGGTAAGCATTCAGCCGTCAGCTATCAGCTATCAGCTAATGCGCTACGCCCACGCTACTTGAGGTGCTATTAGCTAATGCGCTACGCCTACGCTGTCTTGATGCAAAGCGCGAGTGGGGGAAACCACGGCAGTTGCTCATCGGGAGGGGCTGCGTGGGTCACCTGCGTCCGCACCTTGAAAGCCCCGTGGTAACCCCCTTTGGCGGCACTGCCTCCCCGTGAGGCCACTGCATCGCTACTAGAGGTGCTAGCAGGCGCTTTAACTGCACGGGGTCGGATCAGTAAAACGAGCAGGGATTTTAAACCAGCCGTACCAGCACCCCCGATGCTGGTTTACTACCGACCGTTGATTAGCTGACGGCACCTCAAGTAGCGTGAGCAATACGCGATGCGTGGCCATAGGCCAAGGCTCAAGACTGATAGCTGAATGCTTACACCCCTGGCACAATATCACTAACCTGACTAAGGGAAAGTAAGTCATGGAAATGACTTATTTGACCATTACCAGATAGTTCGGTGCTCAAGTCCCGCCTAATATGGATTTTGATGAGTTCTGAAAACTACCTCAATCACCCCAATTTTGGTCTACTGTTTCGAGTTTGCATTGTTGAAGAACAACAAGAGTTGTTCACTACGATCTATGCCCACAGACTTTTCTTTTTGGTGAAAAGTACCACCAATGGTATTGCCTTTGAGCCAATCAGTCGTTCTGAGGCTCGGCTGTTGGTAGAAAATCGCCTTCGCTTACTTAGGCGCAGTGGTTCATCGGCTGACTATGAGCAGCTTCGGATTATCCATCAGCAAACCTTCCAATAAGTTCCATTAGGAAACCCGTTCGGGTTAATTGGGAGACTCCTTGGAGCCGGACAAGGTGAATGGGCTGATATTACCGCCAGAAGTAGGTATAAACGATGATTGTGAGGGTTTTCTGAAATTAGGTTATGGCTAGAGCCTTGTAATGGGGTAGTATATACCCAACCACATCCATCATCAATATTGCCCTCTTATATATAATGGCATAACCTTTTGCTAAGTGTTGGTTTCGACAACTACACCCCGAGCAGAAGGCAGATATATATTCTATATTGATAACCTTGTGGTGTTCTCAAGGGTGAAAATTATTAAGTAAGCTTATGGGGTAAGTTAGACTGTTTACGTTCTAGTCTAAGCATCTACTCAAGACTGCTGCCCTAGAGAAGGTCGATTATCGGTTTTGCAGAAGCTTACACTAAAGTTGTGATGGAGAGTTGACTATGAGCGGTATTTTTAATAAGCTGCGCGATTTCGTCGGTCTGAATGAGCCAGTGGAATACGAATACGAATATGAAGACATGGAGGGGGATGCCTACCCAACTCCCTACCCACAAGAGCAACCGGTGCAACCGCCATCAGAGGAGGAACGTCCAACCAGACGTCGTTCTCGGGAGCGGACAACGGTATCAGAAGCAGGCGTAGGGCCATCTCCCATCAATAATGTGATTGGCATGCCTGGAGCAGTCAATGGCATTTCAGAAGTGGCAGTGATTGAACCTCGTTCCTTTGAAGAAATGCCCCAAGTGATTCAGGCACTGCGGGAACGGAAGTCGGTGGTCTTAAACCTGACCATCATGGATCCAGACCAAGCACAACGAGCGGTGGACTTTGTGGCTGGTGGGACTTACGCTATTGATGGTCATCAAGAGCGTATTGGTGAAAGTATTTTCTTGTTCACACCAAGCTGTGTTCAGGTAAGTACTCAGTCTGGTGTGATTCATGAGATACCTACTCCCCAGGCCCCTCCTTCCCGTCAGACAGCTCCGTCACCAGCCTGGGGTTCTGAGCCAGATCAGATGGCTCAGTAAGAGTCAGGACTTGACAAGTGTCTAGTGTTCAAGAATAACATTAATATTTGAAAAGAGAGGTGTTGGGTTGCCTATAAAACTTGGCATAATTGGTGGCGGTGTCATGGGAGAAGCCCTCCTATCCCGTCTACTTGCCCAACAACTTTACCAGCCTGATCAGGTCTTGGTGAGTGAGCTGCTGGAGCAGCGCCGTGATGGTTTGGCGCAAAAATACGGGATAAGGGTCACTGCCAATAACCAAGCGGCAGCGGCAGCATCAGAGGTTTTGTTACTGGCAATTAAACCTCAGGTATTTGAAGCGGTAGCGGCAGAACTGGCAATGGGTAGAGGTGACAACGGTCACAGCTTAGGAACGTTGCCAATGGTGATTTCAATTCTAGCTGGAGTGCCTCTGGAACGACTGGAAACCGCTTTTCCATCCCAGTCAGTGATCCGGGCAATGCCTAATACTCCTGCAACAGTTGGGGCGGGAATCACAGCACTAGCTGCTGGAAAATGGGTTTCGCCTGATCAAATGGAGCGAGCAAAGACAATTTTTAGGGCTGTTGGTGAAGTAGTCGAGATTCCGGAACACCTGATGGATGCGGTGACCGGTTTATCTGGGTCAGGCCCAGCTTATGTGGCGATTTTGGTGGAAGCCCTAGCAGATGGGGGCGTGGCAGCTGGATTACCCAGAGCGATCGCATTGCAGTTGGCACAGTCTACAGTATTGGGGACAGCCCAGCTGTTAAAGGAAACTCAAATACATCCAGCTCAATTGAAGGATCAGGTTACTAGTCCTGGGGGAACGACAATTGCTGCGATCGCTAAGTTGGAGAAGGCTGGTTTTCGCTCGGCTTTGATTGAAGCGGTTTTGGGGTCTTATCAGCGTTCTCGGGAGTTGCGGGGTTGAAGGTTTAAAGTTTGAGGTTGGAGGTTGGAGGTTGGGGGTTAAAGGTTGAAGTTTAAAGGTTAAAGGTTGAAGGTTGAAGGTTGAAGGTTGAAGGTTGAAGGTTGTGGGTTGTTCGCCCTTAGCGTTCCCATAGGGTAGGTTGTTAAGGCTTGGCGTCCCTTGTAGGGTAGGTTGAAAATTGATCAAAACTGATTGAGATTGTCAATCTTAAGCTCAATTAGGCTACGCCGTTGTTAGTTGGTCTTGGCTAACCCCATCTGGATCTGTAGTCCTATGGGGGTGTTATTTTAATTAATGGGCAAAAAACTATTGTGTGCGTCATCTAGTTCTGTCATCTAGTTCTATAATAAATGGCAGCTAAAGGATTTATGCCATTGGTCGCCATCGTTTAAAAGCATGGGATCTGAACTACCAAAAATACTGGGAACGTGAGAGCCTCCCTTTTCAAAAGGGTTTACGGTTTCGTCTCCGGGATGAAACTCCCGGGACGGGGTTTACCCCGCCGTATCTATTCCAATAGGTTATAATAAAGAGAGGGAGGTGATAGTAAGATGTACAAAACAATTCCAGTAAAAGCAACGTTTTCAGACGAAGAAAATGCTTTCTGGCTATTTCAGTGTGAGCAAGCGAATAGCTTGATAAATTGTGCAGTCTATTACTCCAAACAGAAGCATTATAGTTGGTTGAAACAGCAACCAGAGGCATTTACAACTTACTGGCGGGGGGATGAACTGCGCTATGGTTGGAAGACTTACAAGTGCGCCCTCAAGTATGCTGAGCTATGCAACAGCTTGAAAGACAACCCTCATTACAAGGCAATGGCGGCTCAGTCAGCACAACAAACTCTTAAAACTGTAGCCGAGTCAATCACTAGCTATAACCAATTAGTCAGCCTTTACTACAAAGGCCAAGTCGATAGACCAAAACTGCTTAGGTACCGCAAGAAAGGCGGGCTAGCTGCCGTCACTTTTCCCAGACAAGCGCTCAACTATAAGAACGGTTTGTTTTACCCGTCGATCAGCAAGGAAAGTAGACCTGAACTGCTTACTGAGATCGCCTTAGAACCTCCAGGGTTCATAGATCCAGATTGGGTCAAACAGGTTACTATTCGCCCGTATCTAGGCCAATTATGGATCGATTGGGTAATTGATGATGGAAAACAACCGGTGGAAAATAATCCCAATCTAGACTATTTCCAAGCATGGAGTTTTGATCACGGCGGGGACAACTGGTTAACCGGAGTTTCAACCCATGGGAGAAGCCTGATTATTGATGGCAGAAAGCTCAAGTCTCTGAATCAGGCTTATGCCAGGTTGGTTGCCAAATATAAAGCTGGAAAGCCTGAATTATACTGGGATTCAAACTTAGATCGTGTCCAACGCAGAAGAAACAATCAAAT
Organism: Moorena sp. SIO3A2; assembly: GCF_010672265.1. NCBI lineage: Bacteria > Bacillati > Cyanobacteriota > Cyanophyceae > Coleofasciculales > Coleofasciculaceae > Moorena > Moorena sp. SIO3A2. The sequence goes on along the minus strand of NZ_JAAHHC010000002.1, from coordinate 65,265 downwards.
CAGGGATGCGATCAACAAAGCCGCCCGTTTTATTATTAATCGGTGCCTGAGCGATTGCGTTGGAAACCTCGTCATTGGTTGGAACGAAGGACAGAAAGATTCCTCAAGCATGGGGAAACGGGGTAATCAGAATTTTGTGGTCATTCCAACAAAAAGACTGATTGAACGACTGAAACAGCTTTGTCCTGAGTATGGAATTAAGCTAACAATTACCGAGGAAGCGTACACCAGCAAAGCGTCTTATCTTGACTCCGACAGCCTCCCAAGACACGGCGAAAAACCCAAAGGATGGAAACCGTCGGGCAAACGAGTTAGGCGTGGTCTGTACAAAACTTCTAATGGTTGGCTAATTAATGCCGATTGTAACGGTGCTGCAAATATAGCTAGAAAAGTAGCCACACAGTTAGGTCTTGACCTGACCAAGGTGGGTAGGGGAGCATTGACACTACCGCACCGGTATGATCTTTTCAACTCTATGAAAAGATCATATAGGACGAGAAGCTACAAGGCACGGTTTCAACCTGCCTTGTAGGAACCTTGTAGAATCCCCTGTGCTTCAGCCGGGGGAGATGTCAAAATCACAAAATATTCATAATTTAGTCTGAATGTAAATTTGTGGACTGCATCTATTTTGATGACAGACAGATGACAGAATCTTCAATTCCGATTCGAGCCCTACCAGAAGCACGCCAACGTTCTCGACCCAATGGGTTGAAATGGTTTTCCTACATAAGTTTGGGGATTTTGAGCAATGCTGCTATTTTGGGTTTAGCTTTTTTTGTGCTCGAGCAAATCCCTCCAACTTACACCAGTAAGGCAGCAGCAATTATACCTGGTGTGGGTTCTCAAGGATCTGTTCAACTCCCTGGAGTCGGTCAAGCTTCCTCCAATCCAGGTGAGAAATCTCCTTACGGATATCTTTTAAAGGTAGATCCACGACAAAACTACCAGTATATCGCCATGAGTGACGTCGTATTAACTGAAGCTGCTGCTGCTGTTAATACCTCAGTCAAAGATTTTGAAGAGTTTGCCAAGCCAAGGGTTTATTTGGATAGAGGTACCACTATCATAGAGTTTGAAGCGGATGGCAAAAGCCCATCGGACGCTCAGCGAAATACTCAGGCTTTTTATCAAGCTTTAGTCAAGCGGATTGATTACTTAAGAGCAGAAGAATCAGCTCGTCAGGATAACAAGACGTTGCTAGCTTTAGACTCTGCTAATAGTAACTTAAAAAACGCCCAAACAAAGCTGTCTCAATTCAAAAAGAAGTCACTGCTCAAAATTTCTGAACAAATCAATAACCTTTCAGAAGAAGTAGAAAGGTTGCGAGTGCAGCGTGCTAATTTATTGGCTCAGCAGCAAGCGGCTACCTCTGGATTAAGGCAGCTAGAAGCTAACCTAAGGTTGTCAACTGACCAAGCAGCCGATGCTCTGATGCTTCAGGATGATGAAGTGTTTAAAAAACTTTGGCAAAACTATAGCGATATTAGTGCTAAGCTAACGATACTAAATTCTCAATGGACACCAAACAGCCCTCAGGTGATTAATCTCAAAGCTAAGAAGCAAGCGGCGCTTGAGGCATTACTTGCTCGTAGCCAACAGCTATTGGGCAAGGGGATGGATGTTCAACGTTTGGATAATCTCAATTTAGGCTTAGATGCCCAGACAGGTCGAGCAAATCTGGCACAAGTGTTAATCAACCAGAGAGCTCAACAGCAGGGACTAACCGGTCAAGTGAACACCTTGGCAGAACAAATTGCTCAGCTAGAGTCCAGACTTCAGACATTGATTCAGGAGCAGTTAACCCTGACTGAGCTTGAGCGAGAGGTGCAAATCTCTGAAGCTATATTTACGGCGAAGTCGGCTCAATTAAACCTGAATAAATCGGATCATGCTACTGCTTATCCAACCCTGCAATTGTTAGTAGAGCCGAACTTACCGAAAGAACCTGTTGGTAATACCAAAAAAACGGTAATGTTGGGAGCTGTGGCGCTTTCCCTGTTAATGACAACTGGCCTGGTTATCCTGGCCTGGGAAAAACCAAGTTCTAAGACAGACGCTCCTAAAGATTCCCCTCCGGTACTTCAACCTGAGTCTTAAACCAGTGAATTTAAACGTAGCAACAATTTGGATCTAATTGTTGGAAACTACTAGCACGGAAAACTAACAGAGAAAGACCCCAAGTCTGCTACCTTAATCAGGTGTTGGCAGTAAGTAATCTGATGAACCTATCCAACCGTATAATCAAAGGGTGGAAATCTCCCACGCTGCGAGTGATGTCTCTGACCTTCTTCGGTATGCTACTGGCGTGGGTTGCGGACATTTTGATGGCGGCGAAACTGGGGACTAGTCAAACCACAGATGCCTTGATTGTTGCCCTCAGCTTACCGCGACTAATTGATACCGTGAGCCGGGAGGGAACCAGACAAAGCTTGGTTCCAATGTTCATGGAGCGTCGAGATGCTCTGAATCACAGGGAATATCATCGCTTGGTCAGTGGCATTGTCAACTTAGCTTTAGTACTCGGTGTTAGTCTAACTGTTCTGTTGGAAATTATAGCGCCATTGATTATAACTGGGTTAGCCCCAGGATTTTCTCCAGAGGGTAGAGCACAAGCAACGTTTTTATTTCGGATCTGTGCGCCAATGGTTTTGTTTGCTCCTGGGATTGCGGTCTTTAGTGTGATCCTCAACAGCCAAAGGCGCTTTAGTGCGGTAGCTCTGCGGAATGCGATCGCACCAGGTTTCGTAGTGGCTGCCATTGGGTTGGCATGGCAACAGTCTAGTATTGCTCTGTGGATAGCGATCGCTTATACCTTGGGATTTGGTGGATTCTTTGTGCTGGTATTTCTAGATGCTTTTAAAGCGGGACACCAACATCAATGGTTGGCGTGGGCTGGCAAAGATGACCTCCTGCGTCTGTGGCAAGCAGGTTCTTTACCCACTATTGGTTTTGTTATTAAGCTCGCATCTAATCTAGTCAAGAGCCAGATGCTGCCTTCCTTAGTAGCAGTTGGCGGGGTGTCCACATTCTACTTTGCAATTCGGATCGTCTCCGCTGCTCAAACGATTATTGGTGTCAGTATTGCTACCACCAGCTTGCCTGCCATGACAGAGCATGACTTAGCTGGGCATAAATCCCGGTTGGGATCGGCTTTGCGCAAAAACTTGACCAAAACTCTATTAGTAAGCTTACCTGCAGTACTTTTTATTGTGGTATCCCATGGAGAAATCATTCGTTTGCTATACGGACATGGTTCTTTTGAAGCTACCTCTATTGAGCAGACGTCTCAAGTATTCTTTTGGTTAGGGCTGTCCTTGGCATTTATTTCTCTAATCCCCGTGCTTGAAGCTGGTTTATATGCTCAGAGAGCTTATGGTTTGGTTGTCTGGAGTATGGTGACCATGGCATTTGTAGGGGTTGCTCTGAGTTGGTTATTTTGGCAAGTTTGGGAATTAATTGGTATTGCTATGAGTTGGCCTGTTATGGCTATTATCTATGTGATACTCATCATCTATCTACTCCATCGAAAGGGTGTTTCTCTGCTGCAAAAACATCACAGTGAATGAGGGGTAATAAAATCTATGAATAGTTCAAGTTTTAAACAGCACTCTTACTTGATTATTGGAGGCACGACAAAAGCGGCAACCACATCACTATTTTATTATCTAGCTGATCATCCTGAAGTTTGTACCTCTAACCTCAAAGAAATTCGCTTCTTTTTGGATCAAGATTATCCAGAAGCTTCAAACTATCGATATGAAGATGGTCTAGAAAAATATGATGATATTTTTCGTTATGCTCAGTGCTCCAATGTCGAAAAAATTCGGATGGAGGCAACACCAGACTATCTTTACTCATCAGGTACACCCCATAAAATAAAACAATCTCTACCAAATGTTAAACTTATATTTATCCTACGGGAACCGGTTTCTCGCTTAATCTCTTGGTATAAATTTGCTAAACAGAAAGAGTATCTTCCTCAAAATATCAGCTTTGATAACTATGTTGACCAGCAATTAATTAAAGATAATTTTGAGCACGAAAATACCTATACCTATATGCGTTCCCTTGAGCAAGGGCGTTATTATGTCTACTTAAAACCTTACTTTGAGTTATTCGGATCCGATAGAATTTATGTGGCTTTTTATGAAGAATTATCCCGTAATCCCAAATATGTGCTTGAAAAAATTTGTCGATTTGCAGGAATTGATTCCAGCTTCTATGGGGATTATCTCTTTAAAGTATATAATCCCAGCAAGGCAGTAAAAAATTGGTGGTTTCACCGGAATTATGAGCAGTTTTTAAAGTGTATGCGTCAATATACCCAAAACAAACCCATTCACAAAGTTTTGAGGAAAATTCGACGAGCCTTGGATCCGATCTATTTACGCCTTAATGTGCAGCCTCAGGAAAAGGTGTCGATTTCACCAGCTATCAAAAATGCTCTTACTATGTATTATAAACAGGAAGTTACAGCATTGGAAGAACTACTTGGTCGCTCAGTGCCATGGGAGTCATGGAATTAATTTATAAAAAAACAATAACAAAGAACACTAACGAAACAACGGGACACGATATGATCAGAATCATGAGAGAAGAACACTAATTTAGGAGAATATCCATGAAGAAATATGTCTGTACCGCTTGCGGCTATGTATATGACCCAGAGGTAGGGGATCCAGATAGTGGCATTGCACCGGGCACACCCTTTGAAGACATTCCAGATGACTGGGTATGCCCGGTCTGTGGGGTCGGTAAGGAAGATTTTGAACCGGAAGAATAGTAACATCCTTATTGTCGTAATCGGTGGCACTGCCACCGTGTCTTGATGCAATAGCGAGTGGGGGAAACCACGGCAGCGCGGTCATGGGGGAGACCCCCAAGACCGCGCTGCCTCCCCAAGACCGCGCTGCATCGCTTTTTTTGATCAAAAATCGTGAGAGGCCAGAAAAACTGGTCTTTTAGTGGGACTTAAACAAAAATCAAGCCCAAATGAAGCCTAAACTGGCTTTATAAGCAGCAAACACCTCCTGATTGTGAGTTAGTTAGCCAATTAAAGAAACGAAAAGACATAGCTGTACGGAAAGCCTCCAAGGCTTCTGTAAAAGTATTCATTCGCGTAGCGTGGCCAAGGTTTGGAACGCCCATCGCCAAAGTAATCCCCCGGTTAACTTATGCCAAAGAATAAAAATATAGGCACAAAATACTAGAATAAAATGGTGAATTAGACTTCTTTTATCCCTGACTTGGTATTCTTTCAACCCTAGCCAACCCTTGGCTTCCCAAGAAAATACTTCCACCCAATTTCTTTGGGAATAGGTCATTACTATCCACTGTTTTGTTACTTTTTTTTGCCTCAACATTGGTGATCAAATAATCACGGTGCGCGCCTCCTAGGGCGAGTAAATCGCCCTTTCGACGTGAAAGGTTGATCCATCATAGATTATACCATAATTTTGCTCTTTTTATCGTTTAAGTCCCGATAGTTGCTGTCCCCAATGATTGTAAACTTCTCCTGATTAGATTTTAGAGATCTATTGTCGAAATCCTTGACTAAAAGACATTTGATCGATTTACCCATAGTATGGAACCAGTCTCCAAGAGTCCCTAAGTGTTAATGCAATATTTGAGACCTCAAGAATAGAGAAGATGGTAGGGTCATTTCTTAATGATGGGAGCTCCGATTGTTTTGTAGTCCCAATACTGAGAAGGTAGGGGTGGATTTACATCAACAACCTCAAAATCGATCTTGGAAAAGCCAGCTTCTTGCAATAGTTTTTGATGTGCTTCTGGTATTTCAGTGGCAACCCGTGAAAAATAAGTAAATGTTCCATTTTTTTTGAGTAACCGACCCGCTTCCTTAAAAAAATCGTGTTGGTGGAAACTTCCTGCATCCTCTGGAGTTAGTGGGACAGTATCAAACAGAATCCCATCAAAACTCTCATCATCAAAACGTGAACTAACCTCTTGCCAAAAACCTGGGACAATTTCCATCCTACCTATCCTCAAGGCTTCAGGGAATTTTTGTTGCGCGAATTCGCGTACATCTGGGTGGGCTTCAAGGATCGTATGTTTCTCAATGTCGGGGGAGTCTTGAATAAAACCTGCTGATAATCCAAGTCCAAAGCCTAATTCTAGTACTTGTCCGCCATTTGAAGTTGCGATTGAAGCCAACTTCTTCATATACGGAATTTCCCAGTCCTGCATTACTTCGACACCATTAACGCTCAATTGATCGGGAGTATAAATGGCTTTTTTTTGTATCCAATTTTGTTGCTTGGTATCCAATTTTGTTCCTTAACTAGCTATGCTCGCTGCATATTGAAACTACCCAAATTTAAAAGTAGGATTTCAACATACCACGCCTGCGTACATCACAAGTTGCACAATGTAACCCACCTCCAAAAACATAATGGTCTTTAAAGTCCACTAAAATTGGCTTTAAGCCTATCTCTTTAAAAAACTTAATCGTTGGTTCCTCACTCTTCTCCACAACCACTCGCTCCTGATCAATCATCAGAATATTCATAGAAAGCCAGCGGCTGGACATATGAAATTCGGCGTTTGCTACGCCCCTGGGAGGATAAAGAATTTCCCATCCTCCCTGCTTAAACATCTCTAGGATATCCGGTGAGATGCACGGACGGTCAGGGCAAGACAAGACACGCCCTTCGCCGATGGGAACCCAAGTTGCATCCATATGTATGGGAGCTGGATCACGGAACTTGACTGTGTGGACTCGGTACTCCGAGCCAAGATGCCTCTGCATCCACTGAATTCCCAAGTCGTTGGTGACGTGGCTCCTCTGTGCCAAGATGTCTCTGCCGAAGCGAGTGAAATCAGCTGCATCGAAGCAAGGTTCTGACTCGGTAGTAATGAAGCGCCCATTCAAAGGACCAACGCTATCTGGTACACCAGATTCCCCCCGGAAAAAGGCCATATCTTCTTCAGGATAGTCCCAATCGTAGAGGGCATCAGACATTTTGGGCTTGGGAGCCGCTGTCCAGCCTGCTCCCTGCTGGAAATATTCCTGAATCAGGGGACGATAGCGCAAGAACTCGAAATAGCGGCATCTTTGAGACATAGGCGCTTCGATGATTTCCTCGCCCACAACAAGCAAGACATCCCTCACATCAGCATTAAAGAATCCCGCTGATGTAAAATAAGGTGTTTTAAAAATATGATGGGCATAATCAACAGCTTCTGGTCGTCGTACAATGACACCTTCTCCTTCAAGCACTTCTTGAAGGTTATCTAGAGCTTTGGCGGCTTTCTTCACCAATTCTGTGGGGTAGGGTTTCCCCCCATGCTCTCGATAGAAGCTCCAATAGTCCTTTCGTATGAAGGTTTTTATGTCATGGGTTAAAACAGGGGCTGTAACCCCGTCAATAGTTCCCACAATTATTTCTTCGAGAGGGTCCCATTCGTTATAGCTACAAATCGAGGGAATGTTCATCTTAAATCATCATCTATGGGCGTATATAGGCGAAACTTAGAGATTATACCAAATCCGGTTCGCATATGTACCTTTTCTCAAATAGCAGGGGGACAGGGAGCAGGGGGCATGGGGGAAAAATTAGCGACAATCATAAAGCCACTCTCACAACCCCCCAATCGCATTCTTGGCAATTAGCAATCTGGCACTCCATAGCGCTGCTGAATTTCCAGCAATTTTACCCTGGCCTGCCCAGCATTATCCGCCAACTCAGCAAACTCCAAAAATCGCTTCAATTCCTTTTTCAACAAACTCCGTTCCACTTCCCAAGTTTCCCGTCCCAAATCTGGGGGCAAAACAATCATGTCAAATAACGTTGCCCGTTCCTTACCTGGGTGCGGTCGCAACACTCGCCCCCGCCGCTGAATAAATTGGCGGGGATTGCTACTACTTGCCAGAATTACCGCAGTTTCAATGGATGGAATATCCACCCCTTCATCCAAACATCGAATTGCTACTAACCCCTGCAACTCCCCCCGCTCAAATTGACGACGTAATTCCTCCCGTTCTGCCAACGGTGTCTGGGCAGTGTACGTGTTGACCCGATACCCCAGTTGAGAACCTAGTAACTGGGTTACTGCTGCTAACTGACGGTTGCTTTCATTACTCACTTGCCCATCTACCGAACCATCCCCACAATAAAACAAGGTATGGTAGGTGTTCAGTCGCTTAGCCATTAACCGCTGCAACGCCCTTAACTTGTTTGCCGCCGCCCCAACTAACCGAGCTCGTTGCATCAATAACGATGTTAAAGTAGTGTCATTTTCTATATCGTCTGCTTCCCCTAATGCCCAACCAATCCGTTGAGTTAACTTAGCATAGGCAATATTTTCCGCCTCTGTTAATTCCACGAACACCGGATAGTAGAGGTAACGCACTAGCGCTCCTTGGCGAATAGCATCGGCTAAGGTCAGTTCTGGTTGTAATACCGAACCAAAATAGTCAAACAATGCTTCTGTTCCAGCTTCATCAAAATACCGTTCCGGTGTAGCTGACAGACCAAGGCGCAGTCCAATGTTACGGGGTAAACTCTTTTCGATGCGGGTAGTCCCGAAATTATGGGCTTCATCTCCCACTATCAGGGTTTTTTCAGGAAAATACTTCAGCTGAGACTGGAAACCCTCCTTGATCAGGGTAGAATTGGTAGTGATTATGGTAATAAACGATTGTTTCCCAACCTGGAGGTTGTATAGCTGGGCAGATAGTTGACTCTGCCAGCTGTAGACACTCTCGAAGGCTAATATCGGTTCTAGATTAAAGTGTTCGCATTCTCTTGCCCACTGGGTGACCAAGTGGCGGTAAGGGCAAACTACCAGCAACAGCTGTAAACCAATTTTTTGATACAGTTCCGTTGCGATCGCTAAAGCAGTAATAGTTTTACCACTACCCGTTGCCATTTTCAGGGTTCCTCGTCCCCGATGGGCAAACCAATTTGCCACCGCTTGCCGCTGATACTGCCGCAGCTGAATATCCGGTGGTATCCTAGGGCATCCCTTGGGTGAGTGAGTCTCAAAGGAGAGCGGTAATTGGTAAGCTCCCCCCGATTCAGCTACTGTGATGTTAGGGGAGGGCTGATAGTATCCTCGTGCTGCTACACTTTCCCAGTCCTCTGATACCACGAATGGGAATTTGTTGTTCCTCATTGGTCATTGGTCTTTTGTTATTTGATAATTGGTATTTAGTATTTGCTATAGCATTTTTATTTGAGTTGTGAACATAGGATTAAAGTAACAAGGGAGCAGGGAGCAGGGAGTAGGGAGCAGTAGGAAAGAGCTTGGAGGATTTTTTTGTGTTCTTAAAAATCAGCAATATTGTTCGTGTCCTATTTATAAATCCTAGATTTCCTAGTTGCTATTTCCTAGTTGCTATTTTCTATTTTGATGTAAGCAAGTCTTTTTAATTTTACTTTTTACCGTTTTCCTTGGTCAGCAAACACCTCAATTTCCCCTGTCCTAGAGGGTTGGCATTCCACATTACCAATTGCTTGAGAACCTAACCCTGATCGCCCATCCACCTGCTTAATTCGACAAGACTTGGTGAAGGAATAATACTCAGGTTTGGTGTCAGGGCTTGAACGGGGACCGTTCCAATTGGCCTGCAAGTCTAAGTTATAGTCATACCCAGACTCCCTGGATGAAAATTTATAGGTTACTTTCCATAGAGGATCTTCAGCAACCGGTGAGCTTTGCTTGGCTTGATATTCAATCTCCTTCAGTAACTTTTGGTGATTTACCTTAAGCAGGGATTTCTCAACCTCTGACCAAGATTTTGCATTCAACTCTTCTTTCAATTGAACTTCCATCCCCTCTAATATCGATACACCTCTAGATAGCATAGTGACTTGGGCAGAGGGCAATTTCCAGACAAAGGAACTATGGATAAAATCATCACTCAGTAAGCTAGGATATTGCACTAGCCAGTTTTGAATCACGAAATAAAACTGTATCCAGCAGCTAATCAAGAGCTGGCTACCGAATAATATAACTAGATATTGACGTTCTGCTGGAGATGGTTTTTTTAGCTCCAATCTTACTGCTAAAATATAAGGTAAAGTCGCAATTACGGCTGATATCAATGGCCAACTAATGAACGTCCAGGATGATACGTCCCTTGAGTCGATGCCGAATAAATAGGTACTGATACCCTGAATTTCGGGCTGGTATTCTCCAAGGTTTAAATTGATGCCGAATAGATAAATACTAGTTAATGCGCCGGTAATCCAGGGACCCAGGGGCAAGCCTGTCTTGGCGTCTTTGTTCTTCTTGGCAATTCTTAGCTTAGCCGCCGCTGCCGTTACCCAGTAGACAAATAAAATAAACAAAATACCACCACAGCTTGCTATCAGCCGTTGTACAAATCCCGTGGCTAACCCTGCCATTACATAGGAAAACACAGTTAGCCACATTAGAGCCTGCCAGGAAAATGCCTTGGGAGGTTTCAGTACCTTTACCACCCAGTCTACCACCGCTAAGCCAATGACAAATTCGAATAGGGATGTGAAAAATTTCACGACGCTAGTTATCCACTAATGGGGTTGACATAAAGGAAACGCAGAAACAAAAGCAGTAAGATAGCGCTATAGCTACAGGAATTAGCAATGAGGACGACCATAGCTCGATTTTCCCCACCCGATCCTCTCTGACCAGAGCGCCTCAAGGATAATGACTTTTCCTCGTCGGAAGCCGATGTGGAACCAGTTGCCTGATCTTCAGCTAGTTCTAAAAAGATTTTGAGTAACCTCAGCCCTGCCAGCTTAATAATAAAGGAAAGAAAGAAAATTGTGATCACACTCATAGCAATAAGAGTATAAAAATTGTCAGGCTTATCCTCTGAAAAGTGATCGAAAAAGATATAACTAATCATCTGGCCTTGAAATTCCGTAGGGAGTTGGTCGTGAAGGGCAAAAAAACAGCACCAACCTACAATAGTGGAAAGTAGATTAATCGATGCTGCTTGCTGCATGCTGGTTTTGCGGTTGAGTTTTAGCCCTCGTTGTAAGACTATCCCTTCCACCGCAATTACCACCAGCAGGAAGAGAGTTTGAAACACGACCGTCTTTAGGGGCCATACAGGTGCCATAATTTTAAGTTTGCTCCAACGTAAGAATTTGCATTAAAAACCCGTTTGAGCCACATTTTACCTGCACGATTCGGTGAAACTTGGTTTTGTTGACACTTTATGTTGACACCTTATGTTGACACTTTATAGTTGCTTATTTAGTGCCAACCGTCAACAGAAATGGAGCAACTAAACGGGAGCAGGTCTAATGTTCATTAAATTAGACTACCAGTAATTTTCGGATACTGGTAGTTAATTTGAATGAGGGGTGTTACCCCTAAGCCTCTTCGGGCGGGTTTCCTGTTAAACTCCTTAACCACAGGCTATACATTGAAGCACTACAAGGAACATCTGTAAAGATGCGATTGACCGTAGGCCACGCTACGCGATGCTCCTAGGTCGCCGCTAAGCGATCGCATTTTGTTACATATTTTGTTTTTTAGATACCTGTTTGACCTGCCGTCACCCTTCGCGAACATAATTTAGGGTTTAGGCTCTAGGGTTTAGGGTTCTGTTGAAACTTGGCTAGCTCTCTTAGGACGGAGGTGCTCAAGTGCCCCTGTTGTAGCTCATACCTAATACGATTAGCCTAATACCTATAATTTCTCGATTATTGCTCTATGGCTTTGCCGTCAGTGTCTGGTAGTTGACTCCTGGGGCAATGCTATGGTTGATGGGTGTACCCCACACCTGACAGACAAGCCAAAACTTTATCTTTACTGTATCTTTGCAGATCAACTCCCATCACCATAGCGCAAACCTATGACACGAAATCACTATGAACCTGAACTCAAACTGCGTTCTGAAAAAGGAGTAGACTACACTAAACTGCGAGACTTACTAGCAGCAGGCAAGTGGAAAGAAGCTGACCTAGAGACAGCCAGGGTACTCTTGGAAGCAGCAGGTCGAGAAGCTGAAAAATGGCTAGATATAGAGTCGCTCAAAACATTTCCCTGTGCTGACCTGCTGACCATTGACCAACTTTGGGTAAGATACAGCCAAGGACACTTTGGGCTTAGTGTTCAGCAGTCCATTTATCAAGAGGTGGCAGGAGACTGCGTCAGGCTAGGTGAACGCATCGGTTGGAGAGTGAGGGGAGATTGGATAGCCTATAGTAAAATCAAATGGAATCTAGATGCCCAGATGGGACACCTACCCGTCTGTATGGCATTCATCTGGAGTAATCATCGGTCTGTATCCGGTATCGTGTGGTTATCTCGGGTAGGGTGTGAGGCGTGGTATACTTCATTTATGCAAAGACTTGTAGAGTGTAGCATATAAGCGTTACAGCCCAAGGAAATAATTCTTTAAACAAAAATTTTAAACAAAAATATTTGCTACGAATTCTATAAACATTTTAGGGATTTCAAGGTTAGTTTGATAACTCAAAACTACCAGGTCTATTGTTTGGAGCGCGCTTTGTACAAACTAGGGATGATTTGTTAGTCTATGGGTTACTCCCCATGCCCTACTGCTGGTGCTGGAAGTCGATAAATCTTTTGGGTAGTTTACCATAAATAAACATAATTCTCTACAGCTATGAGATAGGCTGTATCTGGATAGACAACAATGCAGTATTGAAACTCTGCGCTCTTCCATAGGCGCAGATTCTTCGGAGGAGTTAACTAACAAATGTTAGCCATTGCTCGAAACAACCACATCAACCTCACCTTCCGTAAAACCAATAGGCTTGCAGTCCATCAGGCAGTGCCAATTACCGCTACTCTCTCACGGTGGTGGGGGTTGAGGTTACCTTTAAGTATGTGGTTTGTAAGTATGTGGTTTGTAAGTATGTGGTTTGATTCACTAGCCTTAAAGCCTTTGCTTGCAGGGGCTAAAACTAGACTACGTGGCTGTAGCCAATCAATCATTTCGATTGATTGTCTTTTCAGTGGAATTTCCCACCACTGGGAGTCCCAGCCAACCTTAAAGTTTTTTTTGTATAACTATTATTGTAGTACTTTGACAGCAGTTAAAATCGCCTCCTCGCGTTTCCTCCACCACATAAATGACCACATAAATAATAGTAGTTTCCACTCTCCCGTGAGGCTTTAGATGACCAGCGCTTATATCCTGATTGCCTCAATTTTGGTGTTGGGGGGGTTACTCGCTACCTTAGGCGATCGCATGGGTACACGAGTAGGAAAAGCACGGCTGAGTTTATTTAATCTACGTCCCCGTACTACTGCCACGGTAGTAACAATTATCACCGGTGGCTTAATTTCTGCCTCGACCTTGGGGATTTTGTTTGCCACCAGTGAGTCTCTACGAGATGGGATTTTTGAGCTTGATAATATCCTCAAAAAACTTAGAAGTGCTCGCCGGGAGGTCAGCCAATTAGAGGATGAGAAAGATCGAGTAGAGCAGAAGTTAGCCGAGGCCAAAGCAGAGCAAATAGAGGTTCAGAAGCGTCTGGATGAAACTAATCGAAATTTCCAACAGGCTCAAAATCAACTGAAAGACGTCTCTGCTCAGGTTGGGGTGCTGCGTACTGAAATTAAGTCACTCCTCAGGGAACGTCAGCTGCTAATCCAACAGCGGAATCAACTCAATGAACAAATTACCCAACTCCAGAGCCAAATCACTCAATTAAAAGAATTGGTGAAGAAACGGGATCAGGAAATGCTGGAGCGAGACCAAGCTATCCAAGAGCGAGACCAAGCTATCCAAGAGCGAGACCAAGCTATCCTCAAACAAGACCAAACGATCCAACAGCGGGATCAGGAGCTGGCTGAGAAAGACCAAGCTATAAAACAATTTGACCAGAAAATTGCTGAACGAGATCAAGTCATTGCTCAGCGTGAAACTTTCCTAAAAGAACTCGAACAAGAACTTAAAGAACTTGAACAAAAACTTAAACAAAAGGAGAGTCAACTTGCTAAACGTAATAAACAACTTGAATCACAAGAAAAACAACTGGCTTTTTTAAAACGGGAACTCGCAATTCTAGAACAGTACTATCAGAATTATCGAGTACTGCGTCAGGGAAATGTTGCTTTATTTCGTGGTCAGGTACTCACCTCTGGAGTAGTACGAATTGTCGATCCAACAGCCGTAAATCAAGCTGTTGATCAACTGTTGAGCCAAGCTAATAAGACAGCTGTAGACATTACCCGTGCTAGTAGCAGTAATTTCCAAGAGCCACTGGTGCAAATTACTCAAGCACAAGTAGATCAGTTAATCCAGCAGATTAAAGATGGTAGAGACTACGTGGTGCGAATTCTCTCAGCGGGTAACTACGTTGAGGGGGAAAAATCAATACAAGTATTTGCAGATGCAGCCCTCAATCAGGTTGTCTTTAAGGGGGGTGATGTCCTTGCTACCATCTCAACTAATCCCTCAACTATGACCAATGAGCAAATTCGGAAGCGGCTCGATCAGTTGTTGGCAGCCTCTGAGTTCCGTGCTCGTCGCGCTGGGATTTTGGGTGATATCCAAGTCGGAGATGGTCGGCTGACCACCCTAACCAACTTTATTGAGCAGCTGGAGCAGTATAGTCAACCCCTTAATGTCAAAGCTATTGCGCAAGAAACTGCCTACACAGCTGGTCCTTTAAAAATGCAGCTGGTAGCGAGCTACAATGGAGAAGATGTTTTTAAAACTATTGTTAACTAGCTAGGTTGTTAACGTAAGCATTCAGCGGTCAGCGCTCAGCGGTCAGCGCTCAGCCGTCAGCGGTCAGCCGTTGGCCACGCTACGGGAATGGCCAAGCTACTTGAGCTGCTTAAAATAAACCTCTTTTATTCAAAAGCTATTCAAAAACTGATAGCTGATAGCTGATTGCTGATTGCTGATTGCTGATTGCTGATTGCTGATTGCTGATTGCTGATAGCTGATAGCTGATAGCTGATAGCTGATTGCTGATTGCTGATTGCTGATAGCTGATAGCTGATAGCTGATAGCTGATAGCTGATAGCTGATTGCTGATTGCTGATAGCTGATAGCTGATAGCTGATTGCTGATAGCTGATTGCTGATAGCTGATAGCTGATAGCTGATAGCTGATTGCTGATTACTGATTACTGATTACTTACTTGTTAAGTAGCTAGCTCCTCCACAATTTGCCAATCGGGATTGTTATTAACTGCCTCTTGAAGTAGCTCAAACATTTGCCGACAATGGTTATTAACCTGTAGAGGTAACTCTTCATTTTTGACGACAAAATTTATGGGCACTTGTTGCTCAGTGGCTTTCGATTTGTCAATCAATACGTCCACTGTAACCAGCTTGGTAAAGGATATATTATCCGGACTCTCTCTTGCCATTATATAGTCATCACTCTCGTAGAGAATCTCAAAATGGCAGGATTTTAGAACCTCAATCAGTAACGGTAGAAGACGATCAAGGGAAATAGTGATTTTAATGGAACGAGTGTAGCGAGCCATATAGACTTGGGGCTTGCTGATAGCTAAATTTTTCTATCTTGACATTCCCCCGTGCGAGGGATTGCTCGCACGGGGGATTCTCGGTTCATCGACTCGCCATAAGCTGATAGGTTTATACCAACCAAGCACTTAGGGCAAATCTCCCGAAGGGTTTTAGGTCTTATTGACCCAGTTTTCCGCATTCCCTGCTGTAACTTGTTTCTCCGGCTGTTGATAGCTAACTAGTTGTTTGCTTCTAAGCCGACCTAGGTGACCAAATTGTTAGGCAAGGATTACGCAGTACCCTATCTCTGGCGATACTTTTTACTTTACTCTACGGAGGAAGGATTTGGGCAATAATTTATTGTTTTTTTAACTTATTTTTAAATAATTGGGCTCTTCGGTCCCTGTGGTGATAAGCTAAGCTTATTTATAGCGTTTATCGCAGTTATGAGGTACAGTATTCTTTGACGTTGATTCCCTGTCTTGATGTAGCGCATCGCTATTCCTTATTCCCTCTTCTCTCTTCTCAGATCCGCTGTTCCCAGATCCGCTGTTCCCTAAAATCCCGAAATTGTGTACCTCATAGCTATGATAATTGCTATAAACAAGCAAGCTAACAGCTTTTCCCTCAGATTATAAAAATTTCTAAACCCATAGCTTTGACGAATAATCAATTTCATCTTATTATTTAATACTGCCATTACTCCACTAGTTGTTTTATTGATCAAATAATGACAAATTTATGGTAAATTTTATTGGCCTTTGGCCACGCTACGCGAACAATAGTCTCAGCTACTTGACCTAAAATAATTAAACCGCCCTACACGCTCACGTTTCATCCCCCCTTGAAAAAGACGGGGTTTTCAAGGAAAGACCCAAGGGGTAAAGCGGGTGCATCTCATATTTGTAAAAAAGGAGGGGAGTGTGGGGCGGGGGCGCGGGAAGTGTGGGGCGGGGGCGCGGGAATTTTTGCCTAATTTCATGCATTGAGATACACCCGGGTAAAGCTTGCGCGAAGGTAAGATTTTTTATAATAATCGAATTTTAAAACATACGAGCTATGAATGTAGCAATCATTGGTTGTGGATACGTGGGTAGTGCTGTTGCTCACCTTTGGCATCAAGAGTTAGGGTTATCCACTACAGTAACCACTACTACCCCTGAGCGGGTCCGAGAACTAGAAACAATTGCTGACCGAGTGGTTGTGGTTAAAGGAAACGACCCTATTGGTCTCGAATCGGTAGTGAAAAACCAGGAGATTATTCTTCTGTCTGTGGGTGCTGCCAATGGCAAGGTCTATCAAGAAGCCTACTTAGACACAGCCCAAACCTTAGTTTCTGTGCTCAAAAACGCTCCTACGGTACGACAGCTAATTTACACGGGAAGCTATGCTGTGTACGGTGATCGACAGGGAGGCTGGGTAGACGAAACATCACCGATTGCTCCCGCGAGTCCAAATTATGAAATTCTGGCAGAAACTGAGCAGGTATTACTATCAGCATCCAATCCTAATCTGAAGGTTTGTATCCTGCGTCTGGGAGGAATTTATGGTCCGAAGCGGGAACTAGTCAAAATATTTGGTCGATTCGCAGGTACTACTCGTGAGGGTTCGGGTCAAGAAGTCACCAATTGGATTCATCTAGATGACATAGTGGGTGGGATAGAATTTGTCCGTTCTCACCAACTGCAAGGGATATATAATCTAGTAGATGATCAAATCCTGACTTATCAAGAATTGCTTGAAAAAGTATTTAAACAGCACAACTTACCCCCCGTATCCTGGGATTCATCCGTTACTAAAGCCCGACCTTACAATGCCCGAGTGTCAAATAAAAAGATAATTGATGCAGGTTACCAGTTTATTCATCCAGAAAAAATTTTCTAATCTGATTACTCGGTGGGTAAGCATTCAGCTATCAGCCATCAGCTTTCAGCTTGCATAGGTAAGCTTCGTTTAATCTCTGTACGGAAAGCTGTTAGCGTAGCGTGGGCCTATGGGCAATGGGCAATGGGCTTTTCCCCAAACTTTCAATTCTGTAAAATCTCGAACTATTAAATTCTCACGAAAGAGGTTTATTTTAAGCTCACGGCTGACAGCTGACGGCTGAATGCTTACCTCGGTGGGATTAGTTGACTGAAAACTAGCCTAAATATAAGTAACGAGGCGATTGGTGCATGAATCGCCTCTAGCCAAGATTCAACAAATACACTATCTAAAACAAGTGTGAATTTTTTGTGACTGAAGTTCCCCCGTTCATTTGTACTACTATACTAGTTAAAAGCTCTCCCCATAAGGGATATAGCGATTGAGCCCAAAAATTGTGTACCCATGTTGGTTCTTGAAGTATGTCTGCAATTGGAATATAATCCAACTATAGGCACTGGTCGCATTTTTATTTGAGAACCAAATCGCTTCTTGATGCAATAGCGAGTGGGGGAAACCACGCCAGTTGCTCATGGGGGAGACCCCCAAGACCGCACTGGCTCCCCAAGACCGTAATGGTGCGCTTTCCGTAGGCGAATTAAATTCGCCACGGGTCGCACCTCTGCATCGCTCAAACGCCCTTCAGATAAACGTTGTGAGCATTCTCAATAAGACTGTACCCAGTAGCAATAAGTACCGACAAGCCTAGGAACGCCACAGAGCTTGGGATTGAGGTTTCGAGTAGTTCAAACTTTGGGGGAACTTCAGTTGTGATATGTAGGATTTGGGATTTTAGGGAATCGGGAATTGGGAATCGGGAATCGGGAATTGGGAATTGGGAAAAAATCTTGTTTACCTGATTACTATGAGAACCGATAATTACCCTTAATAAAAATCTCCCCATCTCCCCGCTCCCAGCGCTATTAGCTGATCGGTGGTACCGTCAACCCCTTAAGGGCCACCCCTTCTGCTGATGGCGTTAATCCCTTACTTTGAATTAAAACCCCAAAGCCACCCAATCCGGTTGGATCGATCAACTGGTGTAACCGTTGGCGACGCTGCATAATCTTGATCACATCCTGTGCTGTTGCGTTCGCATTTCCCCCTTCTCTAGGCTCAGAAAGAGCAGCTATGCGATCGCCTAATCCCAATGCCATTAGAAACAACCCTTGCTTGGTCAAACCTACCTTACCCAAACCACATAACTCTCCTTGTTGCTCTAGGGCAGTAAAATCCACATGAGCCGTAATGTCTTGTTCGCCGATATAACTATAGGGGTTATTGTGGTGCCGGTGGCGATAATAACACTGTAATGTTCCCTGATCACGGGCTGGCAAATAATACTTTTGGGCTGGATAGCCATAATCAATCGTTAGGACAAATCCCTGGTTTAACCGTTTCGCAACAGTTTTAATCCAATCCAGTGCAGCGAGATTCACCTCACAGCGATAGCCCTCTGGATAGGAACCAGAGAACAAATCAATACCTACCAAATCAAAATACTCTCTCAGTTGGGGTGTAGAAGGGGTATCTAAAACTTCTACAAACTTAATGTCATCGTCATCCTGATCAACAGTTGCGATATAAATTTCTTTGAGATCTCCTGCTTGCAGCACAACTTGATGTACCGGTAATGCATCAACCAATTCGTTAGAGAAACAGCAACCAGTCAGGGAATTGTCTTGTATTTCTTCCCAAGAACACCACCGTACAGGTAACGAGGGCTGGTGATTGTCGAGTCTGGGTAGGTTTAGTTTCAACAACAGCTGCTTCTGTTGAGCAATCATTGCTGTTGCCTTTTCCACAATGATGTAATTTACCGCACCATAGCAATCTGGGTAGTGCTGGTGCAAGTAAACTAGAACATCTGCTGCTAGGAGGCCCTGTCCCGCTCCCACTTCCATCAGGGTAAAGGGATTAGGTTGTCCGAGGATATCCCACATTTGGGCAAACTGTTCAGCAAGTAATTCCCCGAAGTCTTTTCCTAAGTGAGGTGAGGTGAAAAAGTCTCCTGATGAACCAATGTTAACTGCACCAGAAGCGTAGTAACCTAGCTGTGGATGGTATAGTGCTAAGTCCATGTACTGGGCAAAGGTAATTCCCTGGTTAGGTGCTGTAGCAATGTGATTAGCAATTACCTTGGATAGAGGTTGAGTAGATGGAAGGTTTGAATTCAAGAAATTAGTCATTAGACTTCTTGCAGAAGGTAAGCATTCAGCAGTCAGCAGTCAGCAGTCAGCAGTCAGCAGTCAGCTTTGTGGCACAGGCTTTGGCCTTGGCCTTTTGGCCTTTTGGCCACGCTACGCGAACGGCCACGCGTGCGCGTTTGGCCACGCTGTGCGAACGACGCTGGGAGGTAACTCAGCATTATTCGAATGCTGACCTGTTGTCTTGATGCAAAGCGCGAGTGGGGGAAACCCCCGCAGGTCGGCGCTGCATCGCTTATTCAAAAGCTGTTCGCGTAGCGTGCGCGTAGCGCATTAGCACCTCAAGTAGCGTGCGCATAGGCTGATAGCTGATAGCTGATAGCTGATAGCTGATAGCTGATAGCTGATAGCTGATAGCTGATAGCTGATAGCTGATAGCTGATAGCTTACGTCAATTTTATTCTCCCTACTCCCTTTTCTATAGCTTACGTAGACACTTTTTTATTAGCCGTGAATACGCCATTGGGTTGAGTAATCACTGCTTGAGTCACAACCCCACCATTATCGGTAGTGAAGTTAATACTATATCCTGCTGGGGAATCCTTAAAATTAAATTCGGTTCCTTGGTAACGAACTAACTCTATCTCTGGCTGACCAGCTAATGACACAAATAGTTTATTATCTTTGATAAAGATAGTCATAGATTGACCAGAAATGTCATATTCACCCACAAATTTTTCCATAAAACTAGTGGTTAAAATGCTTTGGTCAGGGATTCGTTCAAATACAATATCCTTCACCTTCGGTTCTAGAGGTATGGACAGTCTCTGAATAATTCCTTTGGGGTCATTAAAGAATGATAATAGTTGAAAATTATCAGAACCCTCTGATAGTAATTCAAAACTATCATAGTGGTAGTGCTTTAGTTCCGCAACGATGGAATTATAAGTTGCCGTTAACTGCTGATCTTTGAGCGCAATGGAAACTATTCCGTATCCGGGATGCTCAAAATCTCCTGTGTAATCTTCTAGGGGATGTGATGGTTGAGTGCCAGTTTTAGGCTGTGGTTTGGTGTTCTGTTTGCCTTGTTCAGCCGCTTGTTTAGCTTCCTCAACCTTACTCTTCTGCCTTTCATTCCAAGGAACTTCGTCGAGACCAAGCAAGCGATCGCAAATGTGATAAGTTATAATATCTGGCAATGGGGTTCCTTGGAGATTGGTGAGAACTACCACACCAATTTTATCTTGAGGCATCAACGTTGTCAGGGCAGAAAATCCGTCAATACCACCCCCATGCTGGACGTGATTATGACCTCGGTAGGCAGTGAGAAACCATCCTAATCCATAAGAGTAATGCCAGAATTCCGGATACTCAAGGGATGACGGCTTCACGATTTGTGGTGTATACATCTCAGTCAGAATACCAGGGTTGATAATCTGCTTATCCTCATAGTTTCCCTGGTTTTGATGGAGTAGAAGCCACTTCGCCATATCAGTAACATTGGAATTAATAGAGCCAGCAGGACCAATAGTGTCGATATTGCGAAATGGGATGGCTTTAACTACGTCATCTTTCTCTCGATAAGGAAGGGAAAAATCCTCAGTCTCCTGGGATTTGACAACGGAAAAATTGCTGTCTGCCATCGACAAAGGATTAAAAATTTCCTGCTGAACAAATTCTTCCCAGCTGCTCTCGGCAATTTGACCGACTAAGTAGCCAGCGGTCATGTACATCAAATTTTGATACTGATAGACACTCCGCAATTCATGATTAGGTTCGAGATACTGTAAGCGCTCAACTATTTCTTTACGAGTGAAAGGACTGTTATACCACATGAAACCGTGACGGGGTAAGCCAGAACGATGAGTGACCAGGTCACGGAGAGTCATGTGTTCACTAGCATAGGCATCGTATAGTTTAAACGTGGGCAGATAATGTCGAACTGGTTTATCCCAATCTAATTTTCCTCGCTCAGCCAAGATGCCCATAGCCATTGTGGTAAAGGCTTTAGTGCAAGACCCAATCGCAAATAGGGTTTTAGAGGTTACTTTTAAGCCTTTTTCTACATCCCTAAAACCAAAGCCTTCACAAAAGATGATTTCGCTATCGTGAACAATAGCGACTGCCAGCCCTGGGACTTTCCACTCTTCCATTCTCTGGTTAATAAAATCACTAAGACCTTCCATTAGTTGCTCTCCATTCATGTGAATTTCAGAAGTTTCGACGTAAGCATTCAGCCGTCAGCCGTCAGCCGTCAGCCTTGGCCACGCTACGGGAATGGCTGAAAGCTGTTCGGTGTAGCGTGCGCGTAGCGCATAAGCTTACGTTTCGACGCCAGTTGCTGATCTGACTCCCCACGCTTACCACACTTACCACGCTTACCATGCTTGCCACACTCCTGCCACACTTCCTATACTCTTCCTTGTCCTGTTTATTGATAATCACTTAATTTCCCCATGGCAAATTAAGTGAAGCGGGTCACCATTGGCGGTAAAATCAGATAAGATAGGTATATCTACTAGAGAAAAATTACTTATGGCTAGTGGTAAATCCCAGAATCATGCAACTCTGTCTTACCGCGAATTGCAAATCATCGAACATGTAGCGGCTGGTTTAACCAATCTCGAAATCGCCCAGGAGCTGGCAATCAGTAAGCGCACTGTTGATAATCATATCAGTAACATTCTGACCAAAACTTCCACTGATAACCGGGTGGGTTTGGTTCGTTGGGCCTTAAAGTGGGGCAAAGTTTGCTTGAATGATGTCAATTGCTGTCCTTTACCAGCCCCTGGTCAAACTCAGTGATACCACTGACTTATCCAGTCCCGGAGATTATTGAAATTACTGATAGTTTTCAGAGTCGGCTTGAAGCTAGGATTAGGCAATTTTGCTCAGGTTGCTTTGCTCAGGTTGCTTTGCTGAAGCCACCAAGCACCTCAGTGGCACTGGCAACCCCCCAGCTAAACACCAAGAAACCCATGATTATCTAAGTCCCACTGGCATAATTAGTTTAGTTGTCCAGAGTGACTTCTAGGCTTTTGGCTGACTGCTGATAACTCAAAGCTGATAACTCAAAGCTGACAACTCAAAGCTGACAACTCAAAGCTGACAACTCAAAGTTGACCGCTCAAATTATATCTTAAGTATATCTTAAGATATTTTTAGCATCTTTAGCGATCGCAGGCAATCTTTCTCTAGGATGTCCCATACCTGTTTAGGGGTTAGGGTAGATATCTACGATATATCGACCGCTATTCCTTTCGTTCTACCACTACTTTCAATCGAGCCGCCAATGCCCCGATCGCTCCCAGGGGGAGTAACCAAGGAGCCCAGAAAATAGCAGTAAATCCTCCTAATACGCCAAAAGTTAGCGGAATCTCCAACAAAATCCGATCCTGGTCATTTTTGATCATAATTCGGCGAATATTCCCCTGATTAATTAGGTCTTTAACTTTGTCAATCAGGTCATTACCACTAATACTGAATTCTTCGACACTGACCTTTGGCTGAACATCTGTCTCTACCGAATTGGAGTGATTGTTTATTTGTTGATCAGTTGGTTCATTCATGGTAAGCTGCTAAGGCACCGGCTTGGTAATTATGGTCATTACTTTTCTACAGTAGCTCAAAAATAATTGTTAATGTTGATACAAAATCCTATGGGACTGGTGGTAAGGGATTTTGGGTTTTATAATAAATAGTCGAGATGTTCGTTCTATAATTGCTTGACACCGCTGTGACTAAAACCCCCCTACCCCTTAGTATCGGTGACCATAGGGATCACCACACCCAACAACCGGACGCTTTGGGACGTTTTGGGAAATTTGGTGGTAAATATGTTCCAGAAACCCTGATGCCTGCTCTGAGTGAACTAGAGCAGTCTTTTGAGCAATACCGTAATGACCCGGATTTCCAACAGGAACTACAACAACTACTGCGAGACTATGTGGGACGTCCTAGTCCTCTGTATTTTGCTGAACGTCTGAGTAACTACTATACCAAATCTGATGGTAGTGGACCACGAATTTATCTAAAACGGGAAGATTTAAATCACACCGGTGCTCACAAAATTAATAATGCTCTGGCTCAAGTATTGCTAGCCAAGCGCATGGGTAAGGGGCGCATCATTGCTGAAACGGGAGCGGGTCAGCATGGTGTGGCTACCGCAACAGTATGTGCTCGATTTGGTCTCGAATGCGTCATTTATATGGGCGTTCAGGACATGGAACGGCAATCCCTGAATGTGTTTCGGATGCGGCTACTGGGAGCAACGGTGCAACCGGTATCGGCTGGAACCGGTACTCTCAAGGATGCGACCTCGGAAGCGATTCGAGACTGGGTGACAAATGTCGAAACCACTCACTATATCCTTGGGTCAGTGGCAGGTCCTCATCCTTACCCAAAAATGGTACGGGATTTCCATGCTGTGATTGGCCAGGAAACTCGCGCTCAATGTTTGGAAAAGTGGGGCGGTTTGCCGGATATATTGTTAGCTTGTGTGGGAGGTGGCTCCAATGCCATGGGCCTGTTCCATGAGTTTGTTAATGAACCCACTGTGCGGTTGATTGGCGTGGAAGCAGCAGGCGCTGGTGTGGATTCTGCTAAACATGCGGCTACCCTCACTCTTGGACGACCAGGAGTGTTGCACGGGGCAATGAGTTATTTGCTCCAAGATCATGATGGTCAGGTGCTCGAAGCTCACTCGATTAGTGCTGGATTGGACTATCCTGGTGTCGGTCCAGAGCATAGCTATTTGAAAGATAGTAGTCGGGCAGAGTATTATAGTGTTACAGACCAAGAAGCGGTGGCTGCGTTTCAACGGTTGTCTGAGCTGGAGGGAATTATACCGGCACTGGAAACATCTCATGCGATCGCATATCTCGAAACTCTGTGTCCCCAACTCAGTGGTAATCCCCAGATCGTGATTAACTGTTCCGGTCGGGGTGATAAGGATGTGCAAACTGTTGCTAAATTTATGTCAGCTCAGACCTCGAAAGATTAAAAAAATAAAAAATAAGTAGGACATGTGGACTGTCAAGGGTAAATTGTAAACTACGATACAGTAATTCCCAGAAATTAGAAATTCCCAGAAATTAGAGCCCAGGGTTTAGCCAGCCTGCTCATGCCAAAAGCATTGCTCAAGATTAGTTTGGGAATGCTTATCTTTACTGTGGAATTAACTCAAGTTTTGATCAAGGGTCCTTAACTCTAGTAACCACTGTGATTTAGTTGCTAGTTATGGTGCTATAACATCGCTTTAAAGCGATAACTAACACTACCGCTAGTGGTTAGTATCAGTGGTGACTGTCATCTTCACGAATAACTGTGCCTTTTCCGTTCTCCTCATGGGAACAGAAACGGTACCCCATAGGAGCATCGAATCAACCAAATCCTGGGAGTTCTCCCTAAGAATATTATCCCATCAAAACTATCGCATCAAACACTATCCCATCCAACAAACTTCTAGAACCTACAACCTATAACCTTTGAACCAATGACCAACACAACTGTAATTGAAGAATTGAAGGATTTTCAAGTTTGCGATCGCGATTTACCCGAATCTATATGCCAAGAGTATCTAAGGGCAGATTCCCTCGCCGTGGATACCGAAACCATGGGACTGATTTACCAACGCGATCGCTTATGTCTTGTACAGCTGTGTGATCCACTAGGACGAGTCACCTTTGTCCGCATTGACAAAGGACAAACCGAAGCACCCCGATTAAAACAGTTGTTAGAAGCGACTAATGTGCTCAAAGTATTTCACTTTGCTCGGTTTGATGTTGCTATGCTCAGGCAAAATCTCGGTATTGAAGTCAATCCTGTATTCTGCACCAAGATTGCTAGTAAGTTAGCCCGCACTTATACTAGTAGCCATGGTCTCAAAGAATTGGTCAAAGAGCTAGAACGGATAGATTTGGATAAAAGTGCTCAGAGTTCTGACTGGGGTAATGTCGCTAACCTGTCCGATGAGCAGTTGGAATACGCTGCTAATGATGTACGCTACTTGTTGAATGTGCGGCAAAAACTGATCAATATGCTGCAACGGGAAGACCGTTGGCAACTAGCTCAACAGTGCTTTGAAGCGTTACCGACTATGGTATCTCTCGATTTGTTGCACTATCGAGATGTATTTGAACATTGAAGAATCAGAGACTGGTAAGTAAAGTTTAACAAACAGTTTCCAAGCTCCAAAATCCAACTTAAACTAGTAGAGGAGGGGTGTTACCCATAGCCCCTCCAGGAGATACCAGTGAAACGTATGTTTAGTTGGAAACGTGCCCAAATCCCCTTGTGTTTGGGTGCTTTTTTGATATCAGTACTGATTAGCCTATTAACCATAGCACCTAGTCAAGCACAATCTCAGGCATCTAAAACCTTGCCACCATTGAAGATTACCCAAGGATGGCACTATCTCTGGGGTGATGTTTCTATGAATAACCTCCGTCATGCCAAGCTTTGTACTAAGGTCGAGATTGCCAAGGGCGAGCCTTGCTGGAAAGAATTTACGTTTCCAAAAAGATTATGGAAGTCACCGGCAGATCAACAGCAAAACAATGTTTGGTTAAAGGTTAAGTTACCAGACGGTAAATGGCAATCTCCCACTCTTTATCTCGGAGCAGTTCCGAATATACTAGAAGCTTATTTAGATCAGGAACTGATTTATACCCGATTATCCCCTAACTCATTGCCTCCAGCTAATGGTGACGGGTATCAATGGCCAATTGTTCCTCTTGATTCAAATTTTTCCGGCAAATCATTGTTCATTAATGTTTATGTAGGGACTGAACAGTCTATTTACATCGGATTTTTCGACCGGATAGTTATTGGTTCTAAACTTAAGGTAATTCGGTGTTTGTTCAAAGACGAAATAAGCACCGTTTTAGGATGTATTTTTATTTTAATTGGCCTATGGTTTAGTTTAACCTGTTTATTCCGGTCTCAAGATAAACGATTAATTCTAGCCTTTGGATTATTAGCCATAGCTGGTGGGGTTTACAACATTAGCCAATCAACCATTATTCCCTTATTATTTAAGGATTCACTGAATTGGGAGCATATTCGATATACGGCTTTTTGTTTTCTTCCTATTCTCACTCTTATTGGTTTTGAAGAAATATTTGGCTCAGGCTACTTTTCCATCATCCAGCGGTTATGGCAAATTCACCTAATTTATTCGGTCATTTCTTTAGGATTAATTGTTATCTACAAAAGTTCCTGGTTGTATGAGATATCTATTGATCACTACTTGCTCCTGGGTAGTACAATAATTTTATTGCTCCATGCGATTCCTATAGCTATCACTCAGAAAAACTATTATGCTAAACTATTTAGTTTCGGATTATCTATCCTGGCTATAGGAGGAATGCATGATATTTTAGTTTATCGCTTTGAACCGGAAAATTGGTATCAACGATTGTATCCTTGGGGAATGTTGCTGTTTATCCTATCCTTAGCATTAATTTTAGAACGACGATTTGCTGAAACCAGGCAACTGCTACAGGAGTATAACCAGAAACTAGAAACTAAGAATGCTGCTCTTCAGGAAATGGATCAGCTCAAAAATGAATTCTTAGCCAATACATCCCATGAACTTAAAACACCTCTGAATGGCATTATCGGCATTGCTGAATCCCTGATTGATGGAGCAACAGGTAAGTTATCCCAGTCAACAGCATCTAATCTTTCTCTGATTGTCTCTAGTGGCAAACGGTTAACTCAGCTTGTTAACGATTTACTGGATTTTTCTGCCCTCAAGCATAAACAAATCAACCTGAGAATTAAGCCAGTGGGGATGCGAGAAATAACAGAAGTTGTTTTATTGCTATCCCGTCCCCTTGTGGTTAATAAAAACCTACAACTGATTAATCAAGTTTCCTCATCGATTCCCCCAGTCGATGCTGATGAAAACAGACTCCAACAGATTCTCTATAATTTAGTGGGTAATGCCATTAAATTTACTGAACGTGGTACGATTAAAGTGTCAGCAGAGGTGGTAAATTCTTATCTAAAAATTACCGTTTCTGATACAGGTATTGGTATACCACCTGATAAATTAGACCGAATTTTTGAAGCTTTTGAACAAGGGGATGGCTCCATTAATAGGAAATATGGAGGAGTGGGGTTAGGTTTAGCGGTTACTAAAAAACTGGTGCAGCTCCACGGCGGAGATATTGATGTGGAGTCTACCCCAAACCTTGGCTCACAGTTTAGTTTCACCCTACCGATATCAACAGGTAAAGTAGAGAGGAAACAGCAAGAGGAAGTTTCCCAGGTTCAGAATTATTTGGCGATGGCAAATGACTCTGAACCCCTGATATCTGATCACCTGATGTCTAATCACCTGATATCTGATCACCTGATATCTGATCACCTGATATCTGATCAGAACCTATCATCACCAACCGTCGAAGCATTTAACATCTTGATTGTAGATGATGAACCAGTAAATCTTCAGGTTTTGGTCAACCATCTTTCTCTGCACAACTATAATATTATTCAAGCAGTTAATGGCCTAGATGCATTCACAAAAATTTGCCAAGGATGCAGACCAGACTTGATTTTACTGGATATTATGATGCCGAAAATGACCGGCTATGAGTTCTGCAAAAAAATCCGTGATAAATTTCTACCGAATGAACTACCCGTAGTATTGTTAACTGCTAAAAATCAGATCTCAGATTTGGTAGCAGGATTTGCAGCAGGAGCGAATGATTATTTAACTAAGCCCATATCCAAGAATGAATTGCTAGCAAGAATTAAGACCCATCTTCAGTTAGCCAAAATTAATGTAGCTTATGGACGCTTTGTGCCTCGGGAGTTTCTGCAATTTTTAGAAAGGGAAAGTATTCTTGATGTCCAATTAGGGGACTATGTCCAAAAAGAGATGACGGTACTTTTTTCGGATATTCGCTCCTTTACTAGTTTATCAGAGAGGATGTCACCGCAAGACAATTTTAATTTTATCAATGACTATTTAAGTCGAGTCAGTCCAGTGATTCGTAATTATAACGGCTTCATTGATAAATATATTGGTGATGCGGTGATGGCGTTGTTTCCCGAAAAGGCTGATCATGCCCTAAAGGCAGCCATTGAGATGCAAAAGCAAGTTTATAGTTATAACTCCCATCGGAACAATAGTGGTTATGAACCGATTGCGATTGGTATTGGTTTGCACAAGGGGAGTTTAATTTTAGGTACAGTGGGGGAATCTGAACGGATGGATACAACCGTGATTGCTGATACTGTAAATTTGGCCTCCCGTTTGGAAAGTTTAACCAAGATTTATGGAGCAGAGATTTTGATTAGTAAACCCACCTTGACTGATCTGGATAATCGAGACAGTTATCATTATCGGCGTCTAGGGCGAGTCAATGTGAAGGGTAAAAGTCAACCAGTGGAAATCTTTGAAGTGTATGATGCTAATCCTGAGGATTTGATTGCTTTCAAGTCCGACACGACTCCTCGGTTTGAGGAAGCAGTTTCCTATTATGTAGAAGAAGACTTTGCTCAGGCGCAACAGATTTTTGAGGAACTTTTACAGAGTAATCACCAAGACCGGGTGGTTGAACTTTATATTGAACGGTGTGCTAAAGCCCGGGAGTATGGGGTTTCGGAATTGGATATTGTGATTACTTGAATTGGTTATTAAGGGAATAGGGAATAGGGAGTCGGGAGTCGGGAGTCGGGAGTCGGGAGTCGGGAGTCGGGAGTCGGGAGTCGGGAGTCGGGAGTCGGGGGAGAGATGTAGGGTGGGCAGTGCATCAGACAGGAACTTCCAGGACAACTATTCCCTGGTAAATCTCGGCAGATACTAGCAAAAGCTATAAGTGTATCCATCTTTTCGGTATATTGCCGATATATCTTGAGGTTTGCAACTTTTGTAGCCCTTGGTTCCTAACGGGGTAAATCCAAAGCTTCCTTTGCTTCTAGGGGTGACTTTACCTATTCCTAGTTTTTGATGCTTGGCTATGTCCCCAGTAACCCAGCCTTTGATTGGTTTTAATGGATTGTGTCTGATGGGGTAACCGTATTTGTTAAGTGCTGCTTTCTGTCTCCCTCCCTGTCCCTTGCAAGTGACTAACAGCGGCTGAGAGGTTCTCAACACTAAGGTCTCAATATCCCCAACACAAGCGGCATCAATCCAGTGCTGCTTAGGTAGTTCTAATCTAGTCCGGTTGTATTTGGTTTGCGCTCCCGTTCCGGTGACCACAACCTTGATTAATTGAAGTACCTTAACTAACTTGTTCCGAGTTGCATTTACTGCTGTTGCATCTTTTAATGGCTGCTTAGCTTTAGATTTGATTTTTTGCAGTAGACTTGGCTTCTTTTTTAAGAAGTCTTCTATAGGCTTGTTACCTTTGCGTTGATTACACTTTTCACAAGCCAAACAAAGATTACTTACGCGTTCGCGTAGCGTCGGCAAAGCCGAATCGCTTCCACCAAGTGACCTTGGGTGAATGTGTTCGATTTGCAATGGAACGGATTGCTTACCACAGTAAGTGCATTCTCTTCCCCATTTTTCAAGTAAGTACTCTCTAACCTCATATCCGGCTAACTCTCCTTGCTGGTACTGAATGCCACTGATTTCAGGATTTTGCATTTTTTGGGTGTCAAACTTAACCCTTTCGACCCAAATCTCATTGACTGGGCAGAATTTAATCAATCGTTTTACCCAAGTCTGAATAGTCAAAATTCTGTGTTCTAGACTAGGTGGAAGCCATCCCTCTGGACGCTTACGGTTAAGGAATATGGGTTTCCTGTAGCGGGTGTTGCGGTTACGTCTCCCACGCCTTACAGCGCCTCTAGACTCTAGTTTTTTCTTAATTAATCCTCCTCTGTGCTCTAATTCCATTCCCCAAATAACTTGGTTGTTTTGGACTAGGGCAAATCCAGTTACCTTACTACCAGGGTCAATCTTTATTTGACAAGGTGAGATGCTTGGATTATTGTTCGCGCAGCGTCGGCTTTGCCGAATCGCAGTCTTTAAGATGATTGTGAACGGGTACATCCTAAAAACGGCAGCCTTACCTTTGTTTAATAACCGGCGAGCTTTCTTTGGTGGAATAGGGTTTAATGGTTGCTTGTTTGTGTCAATAACGAATACGTAATTCTGCATGATTAGTGCAACTCAATTCGGTAATGTGTTCCGGACTTCGTCCCGCTACGCGAACGACAATGTTGAAATGGCTTGTTAGGCTAATCACACATTTTGCCTTTGTCTTAATGATTAGCGACAGAGCCAAGAGCTGGAGTTCACTCTTGGGTGTCATAACCAAACCAACGTAGAAAACTAAGTCTGCATCCTAGCTGGCGATTTCCAGGAGTTACCGGGAATTGCCTAGGCTTTGACTAGGAGATTGATGTGCTTACCATCGGGTTGCTAGGCACTGCCCACCAAGGATTAATCACTGTTAATAACCGATACTTTTTAGCTACCAAAACCTACCAAAGGCAAATTCTGGCTCGCCAATGCCAGATGCAATAGCATCCAGGGGGTATCTCCGCGCTTCTCTGACGGAATATCCCGCGAGCGCCATAAAAATGTCAAAAAAGTCTAACACCGGGATAGAGAGCGCAACTACTAAACCCTTGGTTTTCGGCTTTAATTTAAGTTACATAATAATCCCTGTCGGTGTTACCCTAATTTAAGTTTAACAAATAATCAGAGTTTTTGGTAGACTCTGCGACATTTTCTCTAGCTGTTTACTAACCTTCAACTTACTAACCTTAAACCTTCAACTTACTAACCTTGGCCAAAAGGCCACGCGATCGCTGAAAGCGGGACGCGCGTCCATCGCGTTCAACTTTCAACCTCATAATCTTCAACTTACTAACCTTCAACTTACTAACCTTCAACCTGATAACTTTCAACCTGATAACCCCAAAAAAAAATAGCCGCAGAAATCATTTCCACGGCTAGGAATTTTTACTTATGTCTCAACGTTGTAAACCCATCCAGATGTGATCCGATGTGATTAGACCGTAAGCTATCAGCTATCAGCTATCAGCTATCAGCTATCAGCTATCAGCTATCAGTTTATGCGCTACACGAACAGTTTTCAGCTATTAGCTATAAGCCAAAGGCCAAACGCTGACCACTGACCACTGACCGCTGACCACTGACCGCTGACCGCTGACATCAGACCTGATGCTTTGGCCAGGGGGCAAAGCCCCCTGAAATTTAAGCCCTTAATCCAGAATTAAATACTTCGTCATTACCGTGATGAATTCGCCAGGAATGTCAGTCGGCTGAAGGGGGCTCCACTCGTCAATTTGGGCGTAACCCCGTGCATAAAGGGTATGCATGGTGTTGGTTATTGCCCGGCGGGAGCCTTTCAAAATGTGCTTAATGGGGTATTTTTTTGGGGAAGGTTCCTGAGGAGTATTACTAGGAGTAATCTCATCAGGATTGTTTTCTGGGTTAGGGCGGAAGTTGTCAGACATAGTAAAAAAAACGTTTTAAGGCTTACAAATATAATCATAACGATTATAAATTAACTTGTCAAGGGTTTTTAGATTTTTTTTTGAGAAGGGTAATTGAAAGAAAATGTACGGATTAAGGAATGCGATCGCGTTTTTTTAAAGGCAACAGGCAACAGGGAACAGGGAACAGGGAAAATCGTAAATATTAGTTAGCGTTCCCGTAGCGTTACCATAGGTCAATCGCATAGATATATTTCAGAGAGTACCATTTTTTTGGGAGTAATTTTATCGATAGCGCTGGTAATATTAAATCGGTAAAGTAATAAATTGTGATATTTTTTTTCCCTACTCCCTGCTTCCTACTCCCTGCTCCCTGCTCCCTGTTCCCTACTCTCTACTCCCTGCTCCCTATATTTTCCTGTGTTAGAATAAGTCCAGATTGGGTTTGATGCATCTACATAGATTAAATACTATTTAGTTAAATAAAATATATTCGGTGAGTTATTCAACGGAATTAAACCAAACCTCAGATCACAGGGAGGTGATCTTTAGGTGGTTACATCTGACTGACCTCCATTTGGGTATGGATGGCTTAGAGAATCTCTGGCCAAATGTTGAGGAAATTTTCTTCAATGATTTAGAGTACCTTTGTGAACAGGTCGGCCCTTTGGATTTGGTAATGTTTACTGGGGATATCACCCAGGGCGGCAGTGAATCAGAATTCCAACAGGTAGACAAACTGTTAACTAGTAAGCATTCAGCTATCAGCCAAAGGCCTTTGGCCACGCTTTCGGCAAAGCCGACGCTTCGCGAACGCGAACAGCTATCAGCCAAAGGCCTTTGGCCACTGGGCATAGCCCACGCTACTTGATGTGCTTATGGGCTATGGGCAAGCTACACCGAACAGCTTTTGAATAAGCGATGCAGCTTCGGAACAGGGGAGGCAGTGCCGACCTGCGGGGGTTCCCACGGGGCAAACAGCGGTGCGGACGCAGGTTCCGCACACAGACCCATGCGCCACTCGCGGTCTGCCGTGGTTTCCCCCACTCGCGCTTTGCATCAAGAAAACAGGTAAGTATTCGTTTAATCTGTGTTACGGAAAGCACCTCAAGTAGCGTGAGCTTTTAGCTCACGGCTGACCGCTGACGGCTGAATGCTTACGCTCATTATTGTTACTGTACTTCTTAGTTATACAAACCGCCGTAAATTAAATTAACTTAATTTTTATGAATAAAAATTAAGTTAATGGTACTATAAATGAAATCTAGATTCAATTAGATATTATATAAATGTGTTGGTCATCTATCAAACACGGTGTGCCACACGGAAACAGGATTCAATATCTAAATACTGGCGGAGATTTGACCTCTACTGTGCTTCGTGTAAACCTGTCATAGCAAGTCGAATCCTTGAGCCAAAAATCCCCGTTTTTTAAGAGCGGGGAGTATCAAAGTACGATTGCCGTACTGTATTTATCGTGTCAATCATATGACAGGAGTGCAAGTTAAATGTTTTCTCTAGGTTCAACAACTCCAGTCGGGGACTTTCGAGTCGATACTAATTACTTAGTTACCGATGTAAATGGTGATGGTCAGTCTGATCTAGTCGAGATTTGGAATAGTAACAATAGTTTCTTTGCTGCGACTTGGATTAGTAATGGTAACGGTGGATTTAACTTCGGCGGTAATACCAGAGTCGGGGATTTTCGAGATGATACTAAGTACTTAGTTACCGATGTCAATGGGGATGGTGACTCTGATCTAGTCGAGCTTTGGAATAGTAACAATAGTTTCTTTGCTGCGACTTGGATTAGTAATGGTAACGGTGAATTTAACTTCGGCGGTAATACCAGAGTCGGGGATTTTCGAGCCGATACTGATTACTTAGTCACCGATGTCAATGGCGATGGTGATTCTGATCTAGTCGAGATTTGGAATAGTAACAATAGTTTCTTTGCTGCGACTTGGATTAGTAATGGTAACGGTGGATTTAACTTCGGCGGTAATACCAGAGTCGGGGATTTTCGAGACGATACTGATTACTTAGTTACCGATGTCAATGGCGATGGTGATTCTGATCTAGTCGAGCTTTGGAATAGTAACAATAGTTTCTTTGCTGCGACTTGGATTAGTAATGGTAACGGTGAATTTGACTTCGCCGGTAATACCAGAGTCGGGGATTTTCGAGAGGATACTGATTACTTAGTCGCCGATGTCAATGGCGATGGTGATTCTGATCTAGTCGAGGTTTGGAATAGTAACAATAGTTTCTTTGCTGCGACTTGGATTAGTGATGGTAACGGTGGATTTAACTTCGGCGGTAATACCAGAGTCGGGGATTTTCGAGACGATACTCAGTACTTAGTTACCGATGTCAATGGAGATGGTGACTCTGATCTAGTCGAGGTCTGGAATAATAACAATAATTTCTTTGCTGCGACTTGGATTAGTGATGGTAACGGTGGATTTAGCCTCGGCAGTAATACACAAGTAGGGGATTTTCGAGAGGATACTGATTACTTAGTTACCGATGTCAATGGTGATGGTCAGTCTGATCTCGTTGAACTTTGGAATAATCAAGATAAGTTCTTTGCTACTACTTGGTTAAGCTAAGTTAGTAGGTACTGCCCACCGAGGATTAATAACAATAGTAGTTCACGTAGGGTGGGCAGTGCACCAGACAGATCAAATCAGCCAGCCAATCAAGTTACTAGACACTGCCCACCTAAGATTAATCAAAATAGTAAGCTAACGTAGGGTGGGCAGTGGTTGAGACAAATCAGATCAGCAAACCAATCAAGTTAGTAAACACTGCCCACCTAGGATTAATCCCAATAGAACAGTAAACAAATCTACGGTGGGCAAACAACATTTACTGTAAGCATTTAGCTAATGCGCTACGCGCACGCTACGCGAAAAGCAGTCAGCAGTCAGCTAATCAACGGGAGGTAGTAAAAAAGCTGCGGGATGCTGCTACGGCTGCTTGAAAATTCCTGCTCCTTTTACTAATCCGACCCCCTGGAGTTCTCTCGCCTGATAGCTGATAGCTAATAGCTGATAGCTGATGGCTTAAAAAACAAACGATAAAACTAAATACTACTCCCGACTCCCTACTCCCTACTCCCTACCCTAATGCTATAATACTAAAAAGCCAAAGGAGTAAAAGAGGCGAAAGCGATGACTAAATTAGAAATTGGTCAAGAAAACGTACCGCCCGAAGAAGACGAAGCTACTCGTGAAATTGCCCAAATCAGTGAACGACTTATTGACAAACATCCTCCTGTAAAACGGGGAGAACATCCCAAAGCTCATGGTTGTGTTAGAGGAGAATTTATCATTGACCCTAACCTCCCTAAGGATGACAAGATTAGAGTTGGTATTTTTAAAGAACCAGGTAAGCGTTTCCCCGCTTGTATTCGCTTCTCAAATTTCAGTGAGCAGAAGGATACCAGAGGTGATGCCCATGGTATGGCGGTTAAACTGATGGGTGTACCAGGAGACAAAGTCTTGGAGGATGAAAAATATGAGGAAACCCAAGATTTTTTGCTAATAGACCACCCGCTTTTCGTAGTTCGCAATGCCAAAGACTACATTGAGTTTTTTGCAGAAATTGAACGTTCTGGAAGCCGGAACCCCTTAAAGTTTTTCATAACTGGACTTAATCCATTTAAATGGCGCTGGCGTGAGATCCAGATCGGACTACGGATTCGGTTGTCCAAGATTCGCAGTCCATTAGAATCTCAATATTGGAGTACAACTCCATACAAATATGGATCAGGAGCGATTAAATTCTCCCTGAAGCCTTCTCCTGATAATATCTCAACTAGTTCTAAGTCGATTCCTAAAACAGAAAACTATCTCCGCGACGCAATCCGAGAACATCTCAACAATAAAGAAGCTTGCTTTGATTTCTTAATTCAGTTTCAGACCGATGCCGATAAGATGCCAATTGAAGACCCCACCATCGATTGGAAATCACCCTATCAAAAAGTAGCTACTCTCAAGATTCCTGCTCAGGCTTTTGAATCTCCTGAGCAAATCAAATTTTGTTAAAATTTGTCCTACACCCCATGGCATTCTCTACCAGAGCATAGACCTTTAGGGGGAATTAACCGTCCTCGCAAGCAGGTTTACGAGTTAATTTCTCGGCTACGAAACCAACTGAATAATGTCCCCCATAAAGAACCGACAACAGAAGAATTTTTCTCGATTTTTCCCCTAGATGTCTTGCCGAAGTAGGGAGCAGGGAGTCGGGAGTCGGGAGTCGGGAGTCGGGAGTCGGGAGTCGGGAAA
The DNA here is from genome assembly GCF_010672265.1 of Moorena sp. SIO3A2. NCBI lineage: Bacteria > Bacillati > Cyanobacteriota > Cyanophyceae > Coleofasciculales > Coleofasciculaceae > Moorena > Moorena sp. SIO3A2. The sequence goes on along the minus strand of NZ_JAAHHC010000002.1, from coordinate 29,054 downwards.
GATAGAGAAGTGTGGGAAATGTGGGGAGCAACTGGCTTGGAAACCCCCAAGACCGCACTGCATCGCTGCTCCGAAGCTCCCTTTTCCCTCTTGCCTATTGCCTATTGCCTATTGCCTATTGCCTATTGCCTATTGCCTATTGCCTATTGCCTTCCCCTCCTGGGAGGGGTTAGGGGTGGGTTCCTCTTGCTAGCATGCCTCTTGCCTTTTGCCTACTCCCTACTCCCTATTCCCTCGATCTGGGTGACCAAACCATGTCCATTGGCGATCGCTAGGCATATTGTCTTCTATTGTTTGTACAACGTCTGCCATGGTGCCGTCTTTGGCAACCCAACCGCCATCGATATCTGGGAAATCGAGCCGACAGTTCTCGCACTTTTTGTCATTGTAAAAGCGGATCGGACACCAGAAAGATTCCACATTCCTCAACATTTCAGCACCAAGGGAATACACCCCAGTCATCCAGTCACAGTAAAGGCACCAAATTAGATCATGACCAACTAAGCCTTCAAACTTCTGGCGACTGACATTGACCCATTCACTGTGCTTGTAAGTTGGGAAGCCCAGTAACCAGATTAGGAATGGATACAAGGCTATTTCAGCAAGGCGAATCAAAAAAAACACTGGCACACTGACAGCTGTCACCCATAATGCCAAGTGGTTTCGCCACCAGCCAAACCGCTGATTGAGGTAGCTAACAATTCTCGGTCCTTTTACTGCCTCAGAATGGACTAATTCATGAGCAACAATCCACAACTGTAGCGCTAATAGTTGACCCACTAGGGCAGCCAAAACCCCCACCCAGCCTACAAGTAGTCCACTGATCAGCCAAGGAATCCACACTATTACTGATAAGATCACGTCCAGCCCAGGGGCTTGGGTAAAGGATTCCGAGATAGTCTTGCCTAGCTTACCGAGCTGAGGCATTACAGTTAACACGGAGATCAACCCAATTTCCAGGGAAAAAACTGCTGCAAAGGTTAGAGCAAATGGAATCATCATAGTTTAGATGCACTATTTAGATGCACTGTAGTAGTTTTGAACAGGTCTGGCATTGGACAATTTAACCACAATTAACCATAAATTGCATGGCGGTGATACTTGGCATAAAAAAGTATCCACCCCCCTTGACGGTTACAAATCGAGGTAGGTTATTAATTCGTTTACGAATCAGTGAACGCTGAATGGTCATATGACCAGAACCGTCATTATCTCCGATGATCGGGTCTTTGCTATCATATAAACTGTTAAATCGAGGATTGTTACACCAAGTTTCCTGAAGAAACTCAAATTGACGCCTAATATTAGCATTAATACTGAAGAAATGTAGTCCTCTGGGCTTGCCATCATCCTGAATATCCACAGGCAACTGACCGTTTTCGATATCGCCGATGGGGAATAGAGGTTCTCCGTAAAGGGCTCCCCGTCGAATAATCCGATGCCGATTGGATAGTTTGAAGGAATCCTCTGGGGTGGCATCTAGAAAGGAATCCCTGGGGTTGCTACGACGGATGTGAGCACCGATGGGGCAACGATAACCCTCCTTATCTTCTGGTAAGTACTTGAACTGATTCTTATCCTGAATCTCTGGGTTATCCTGGTCTGGGGCAAGCACTAGGGGGGTACCACTGGGCCAACGTCCTACGAACTTAGCGGCAAGCAAGCTCATGGTTGGAGCATGGGGACAACCCTCGCCATCATGTCCTTGTTGGGCAATATATTGCCAAAAGCCAGCTACATCCTGGGCTAGCTTCCGGTATACCAGGTAAGTTCCATGACGCCCGAAATCTTTCAACTCTGACAGCTCTGTACCTGGAAAACTGGGCAAGATATTATCACTATCCTGGTCTACTGGCACAGATGGGGTAGCAGGCAAGAAATCGTATTGATTTGGATAGCCCAGGATAAACTCCCCAGTCCTAACCACATCTGGATTAGGGTTTTGGTTGTTTCGACTCCCCTCAATGATCGGCTGAGAAATACTGTCGTTAAAGCCGAAATGCTCCTTATTACTAGTACCTCTAAAGCCAGGCTCTTCTGCCACAACCACTAGACTATCCTCTTGATCTTGAAGCAATTGGTTGCGCCGCTGGGCGAGGCTTTCGGGGTCTAATCCATAAAGGATCAACAGCATATGAATCTCTTCATTATTTGAGCCACCGACATCCCATTGATCTGGAGCACTTTCTTCGGTATCTCCTAATAAACGAGAACGTTTTGAAGTAGCTATCCCTTCTATTAATTCCCTGGAAAAGGTTTCGAGAGTGTGCTGTGGTAGGTTAAGAGCCTGCAATCCTTTGTGGGTAAAGGCAATGTTCAAGGTAGATTCAGGTTTTTCGGTGGTTCCATCTGGTCGTTTTGGCCACAATTTACCTGTGGTGATTTCCGGGATAATAGTATTTAACCATGCCTGAGCTTGTTTAGGGTTCTTGATTTGAACAAATAAATATAAGGCATAGCGCAGATGCCCATAACCACTCAATATAATTCCCTGAATATCTTCCCGTGCTTCTGGCGTTAATTCTGACATGGTCACTTCCCTCGTTTCTGGGTTTAGAGTTACAGAGTTATCTCTGAGTTATCGCTGCATCCAGCTGACGATTAATTCTTCTATTCAGTACCTGTTTCAACAAACCGTTATCAACAAACCTTTAGAGCAGTTTTAACCATTCTTCAATCGCAGCTCGCTCAAAATTTGTCCCGATCATTTTGCTGATTTTTTGGTCTCTCAAACTAGTTTGTACAGTTTGCTCAGGATAAGCGCTGTAGTAGACTAGGGATGGGGTTTGGTAATCGCGGAAATATTGTTTGAACGCCCCAATATCCTGAGCGCCTCCCTCTGGATAAGTCATTGTGTTGTTCCAAATGGAGTTTAATCCGTCGCTGGATCGATCAACAAAATCATTCAGATAATTATCCCAGGAGCCATCATAATTACTTAAAAATAGTAAACGCTTCCCTTCATCAATAATCAGCCAACGGGCAAAATGAATTGTAGTGATATTAACTAGGGATGCTGGTGGAAATAGATATTGTCCAGCCCAATTAACTAGAAACAAAACTATCTTCAGACGCTGCCTTCGCTCAGGCTTAATGTCTACAAGGTGATTCATTGAGTTCTGGACAAAACGATCTTCTGCGTTGGCCAGAAGCTGACTTTGAGCGAGATCAGCTTTTACACTAGTATATTGTCCAATTTCACTTCTATTTTCCGGTTTGCCCAGTATGCTAGCCAGAAAATTTATTATAACCAACAGGATTTCGCGAATTAGGTTCAAGGGATATTGAACCATATCTACCAATCCTCTCAATATCTTTAATCCATTCAATCTCACAACTTCCCACCAGGTATTAGTTTGAGAAACCTGGGCAACTTTATCTGAAAATGGATTTACTCCTGAACAATCTAGGTAGTTAGCTACATCCTTAAGATCTAATAAATTTTCAATATGTTTCCGAATTGCGATGTAGTTCTTGAGGCTCGCGACTGTTTCGTTACGGAAGGCGATGTAGAAGGCTTCGGGCTGATAGGAGTGTTGGTTATTGACACTCCCCGGTCTAAAGACGCGGGGATTCTTCGCTCAACGACCCGACTTGCTGAACCTGGTCGGAACCAAGAACAGTAGAGGCCAGATCTCCCGAAGCGTTGGGATCTATGATCCAGGTTCCGGTGTGCCCCACCGTACCCAAGGCTCTTTTTAAGATATTGACTGCGGCGTTGTGGTCTCGGTCTAATTTACAACCACACTTACAGACGTGAGTTCTAGTTGATAGTGACTTCTTCACGACCTCGCCGCATTCTGAGCAGTTTTGGCTTGTATAGGCAGGATTCACTGCAACCGTGACTCTGCCAAACTTAGTTCCAAAATGCTCTAACCATTTCCTAAATTGATACCAACCTGCATCATTAATAGACTTAGCCAGACAATGGTTTTTAACCAGGTTTTTAACCCTCAAATTTTCATAGGCGACCAGGTCGTTAGACCGGATTACGCAACGTGCCAGTCTCTTGGCATGTTCTTCACGCTGCCTACTTATTTTAAGGTGCTGTCTACCTAATCTATTGACGGCTTTTTTACGGTTAGATGAGCCTTTCTTTTTACGAGAAACTCGGCGTTGATAAAATCTTAGTCGCTTTTCTCCTTTGCGGTAAAATCTGGGTAAGGGTTCAGTGTTACCCCTAGAATCGGTGTAGAACTCTTTTAGGCCTACATCTAATCCTACAGTGGCGTCAGCCGGATCTAGTTGTTCATTCACATCGACAGAGATGCAAAATTGAACATAGTACCCGTCAGCTCTTTTAACAATACGAACCCGCTTGATGTGCTTCTTGTCGAAGCGCCACAAGTCCCAAGTACCCTTGAGTTTTAGTTTTCCGATTCCTTTCTTGTCACTGAAAGTGATTGATTTCTTGTCAGGTGAAAGCTTCCATCCTGATTGCTTGTACTCAACTGATCTACAGCGCTTCTGAAAGCGAGGATAGCCCTTCTTTCCTGGCACCTTCTTCTTGCAGTTTTCAAAGAAGCGAGAAATTGATGACCACGCCCTTTCAGCCGCAGCTTGTCGAGCAGTAGAGTTTAGTTCATTAGCAAACGGGAACTCTTTAGCCAGTATCTTGCAATATTTATTTAGGTCATATTTGCTTAGACCTTTGTTGTCCATCCACAGACGAAGACAGCTATTCCTAACAAATTTAACTGTCCGAATCGCTTCGTCTATTGCTTGATACTGGGAAGACTTAACGTACGCTTTAAACTCTAATATTATCATCAGAAATCGACCTCTTCTGTTATGTTATTATGCTAACAACTTTAGCACAAATTAGCAAGTTTTTGATTATATTTTTTTCAAGGCGACTAAAGTCGCTAGGCACTTTCATCTCCGCTCTAAAGAGACGGAGTTTTCAGTGTTGGCATTTCTAATAAACTCAGAGAATTGTGGCTTTCCAGTATAGCCTTGGCATTTTTCCCATAGGCTATCCATTCCTGGTGATATCTGAATTATTTCATTTAGGTAGCTATCTAAGTCACCATCATAATTGCTCGAAAAGAGCAAGCGCGGTCCATTATCGGGATCATTGAGGATGGCAAAACGCGCCAAGTGGGTGTTACGGCTCTCAGGAAAGCGAACATAAGGATTATTTTCTGGATCCGAGTCAATTGCTTCGAGAATTGATTTTAGTTCTGCCTCTTCTCCAGGCTTTATCTTGACAATAACAGTCAGGGGGTTTGGGGACATTTTGCCCTCCATTTAATTAATAATGGGGTTTTGGCGAAACTAAGTTTATGGTTTAGTTTACGGTTTAGTTTACGGTTTAGTTTACGGTTTAGCGATCGCGTTTAACCCTATGTAGCTTTAGACTATAGAGCATTGACGGGTTGGTGTGACTGTAACTTGATGACAATCATCATTAATTATACCCTATTTATTTTATCAAAATTAGTTTTCACTGTCAAAATATAAACATTGTTTACATTACTGTGCTCTGGTCCCTGCCCTCTCCTTGCTAGGGCTCCATTTTCTACATATTTCTTAATATGTTTAGTTGATTGTTTCTGCTATAGTGGGTAAAGTTTGTGGAAAATCCAATGCTCTCAAAGAGCCGCTACTGGATGCTCTAAAGAGACCCTAAGCGAACGCATGTTTCACTATCAAACCAGTGAATCAACTGGGGTGATATAGCCAGGGTCACTTCTTCGGTTTCCCAAGTTAAATTATTAGGTAATAACCCTCGGATACTGAGAGAGTCTGACCCCTTCACCCGAACACTAATTAAATTATGCATGCCTAGATTTTCCACGAGGTAGATGCGACCCTCAATCCTATATTTATCCTCTGGTTGAGCTAAGGCCACATCTTCTGGGCGGATACCTAGGACAATCTGTGGCGGCACTTTAGGCAAATTTGGCAAAGGAATTTTGACCTCACCCAAGATGGCATAATTCCCCTGACAGTGAAGTGTCAGTAAGTTCATTTGGGGAGAACCGACAAAACTAGCCACAAACTGATTTGCTGGCTGCTTGTAAATGCCCTGGGGTGTATCTAGCTGTTGCAGCTTACCCTCAGATAACACCGCAATCTTGGTTGAGAGGGTCATCGCTTCGGTTTGGTCATGAGTAACATAAACCACTGGTGCCTTTTGAGCAACAAATAGCTGCTTCAAATCCGCCCTAACTTGCTCTCGCAGCAAAGCATCCAAGTTACTCAGAGGTTCGTCTAACAAAAACACAGCCGGTTGCCGCACCAATGCCCTGCCCAGAGCAACCCGCTGGCGCTGACCACCAGATAGCTGACTAGGCTTACGCTCCATCAAATTTTCCAGTCCCAGTTTACCAGCTACTTCCTGCACCAGGCTCCGAATTTGGTCAGAAGGGACTTTATGGAGTTTCAGACTAGCGGCCATATTGTCATATACGGTCATATGAGGATAGAGAGCATAGCTTTGGAAAACCATAGCGATATTGCGATCGCCTGGTCTAACATGAGTAACATCCCGTCCATTGATAACTACTTTGCCATGGGTGGGTTGCTCTAACCCAGCAATTAGTCGCAGCATCGTAGATTTACCACATCCCGATGGCCCAAGTAGGGTCAGAAATTCTCCTTCATCCACTTCTAAGCTAATGTCGTTAACTGGGATGACGTTACCCTTGTTAGTCTTGTAGATTTTATTAATATTATGTAGTTCTAGTTTAGGCATACTATCTGGAGGTTTGGAGGTTTGGAGGTTATTTGGTTGAAGGTTATTTGGTTGAAGGTTGAAGGTTATTTGGTTGAAGGTTATTTGGTTGAAGGTTATTTGGTTGAAGGTTTTTAGGTGAAAAGTTGAGCGTGGATATCACTGTCTTGATACAGTCGCTGATGATTTTGGAGCTGTGTGCGAACGCGATCGCATTACCTTTCCAAGACCGCACTGCCTCCCCAAGACCGCGCTACATCGCTTTTGCAATTAGGCAAAATTCGCGGTAAAATTCCCCTCTCCCTCCATCTACCCATCAATGTTTACAATTCAGATGCAAATAGAAACGATCTTAGGGGGGTCAAGTTTCAAAACTGTCAATCAATACGATAATCTCCTTCATCCTCGCGGAGTCGGTTTTGCTCAGGGTAGGTTTTTAGATATGCCATGAATCCTGTAATTTGTCGGCTGCACTTCTGGCATAGATCAAATAGTTGTGTAAACTGAGATTGATGAATGTAACCAGCATCAAGAGCAACATAGGCTTGAGAACGTAATTCACCCGCAGAGCCTCTAGCTCGACCTAAAAACTCAATAAAAAGACGTTGTGTCCGACTCTCAAAGCCCTCAGCAATATTTGACATGATAGAAACCGCTGCACGACGCATCTGGTTGCACAAACCAAAATCACGGGAAAACGCTCCCTCCTTTGAAAGTGCGTAAACCAACCTTGTCAACTCCCGTGCTGTCTGCCATCCCTGAATTTCTTCAAATCGTTTTATCGTTCCCATACTCTTCCAAACTCAAAAGATTCAATCTTAAAAAATTCAATCTTAAAACCTTCCCTACAAAGAACGCCAAGGCCGAACAACCTCCAACCTCCAACCTCCAACCTCCAACCCTCCAACCCTCCAACCCTCCAACCCTCCAACCCTCCAACCCTCCAACCCTCCAACCCTCCAACCTCCACCCCTCCAACCCTCCAAACCTCCAACCTCCAACCTCCAACCTTCAACCCTCCAACCTCCAACCTCCAACCTTCAACCTTCAACCCTCCAAACCTTCAACCCCCAAAGAGTCAACCCTTAACTGCTCCCGATGTTAAACCTTGGACAATTTTACCTTGGAAAAACATTACTAATACCACTAGGGGAAATGTTCCTATAACTGTCATAGCCGCAATGGAACCGTAGGGAATCTCTTTTCCCAGAGAACCACTTAACTGAGCCGCAGCAACGGGCAGGGTTTTCAGAGATTCTTGGCTAATGAAAGTGAGGGCTAAAATAAATTCATTCCAAGCAAAAATAAAGGTAAGTATTCCTGTTGTTACTAAAGCTGGAACGGTTAGGGGTAATAGAATTTGGATTAGCATTTGCCAGGTGCTATAGCCATCGACTTTAGCAGCATCTTCTAGCTCTGGCGGTAGCTGTTGAAAAAAGCTGCGCATCACTAATAGGGTGAGAGGAAGGTTGATAGCTGTATAGGAAATAATCAGGCTTAGATAATTATTCCCTAGTTTAATAATTTTGATAAGTTCCAGGAGTCCTAGGAATATCAAAATAAAGGGAAATAATGTGATAATGATAATCCCAGCAATGATGATTTTTTCTCCCCTTAGGGTTAACCGTGCTAAGGCGTAAGCAGCGGGAGTTCCTATCCCTAAACACAATAGTGTGGAAGCGATGGATACAAAGGTGCTGTTGAAAATATAGTGGACTAGGGGGCGCAGGGTAAATAAGTTTATATAGTGGTCAAGTGTATACCGCTTAGGGAAATAAATATTGGGAAGGGAAGAGATATCTTGGTTGACTTTGATGGAAGTGAGGAATTGCCAAAGGAGTGGTGCTAGGCAGAAAATTATCAATAAGATGATTCCTAGGGGCAGGATAATTAGTTTGATAATGTTAATTTGTTTTGTTTTCGGTTGAGGGGATGATGAGTTAGGCATAGGACTTACGAAGTTGAGTTGGTTTTGCCCCCCTAACCACCCAATTTGGGGGGGAATGATGTCAAAGTCCCCCAGAATTGGGGGATTTAGGGGGCTTTGCGTAACTCCTGAGGCAGAATAGTCATTAGTTGCGTGAGCCTAGGGCTATAATTACCACCGTGGTTACCAGTATCAAAAAGGTTACTACCACAAGGGCAGCACCATAACCAAAGTCTAGATAATCCATGACAGTGGTATAGATGTAGAGAGATACAACTTCTGTAGCTCCTCCCGGACCACCTCCAGTCATCACTTTGATCAGGTCGAAGACTCCGAAAGCTTGGGCAAAGCGGAACAGTAGGGAAATTAGGATTTGGGGCGTCAATAGCGGTAGAGTAATTTGCTTGAAACTTTGCCAGGGGGTAGCACCGTCTAGGGCATGGGCTTCGTATAGGTCTTGGGGAATAGACTGCAAGCCAGCTAGGAGCAAAATGCTGATGAAGGGTGTAGTTTTCCAAACGTCTGCGGCAATCACTGCCATCATCGCTGTTGTAGGGTATCCTAGCCAGTTGATTCCGTCTTGAATAATACCTAGACGCAGTAAGATATCATTCCAAACCCCAAACTGGTCATTAAACATCCAAGCCCATACTAGACCGATCAAAGCAGTTGGCAAGGCCCAAGGCAGGATAGCGATGGTGCGCACAATACCCCGTCCTTTAAAGGTTTGATTTAAAATTAATGCGATCGCAATTCCTAACACCAGTTCCAGAGCAACAGATACTGAGGTAAAAATCACAGTATTCCAGAGACTCTGCCAGAAGCGACCATCCCCAATCATTCGCCCATAATTATTCAGACCAGAAAAGACCGGTTGTAGCTGTGTTCCTAGGTTCTTAGTGAACAAACTTAACCAGAACGAACGCAAAATAGGATAGCCATAGACTAGCAGCAGTAGTAGCAAGGCTGGTGTTACCAACAACCACCCTGTCCTTTGCTCCTGTGCTGCTATCGGATCAGTTTTCATTCAACAATTTAGAATTTAGAATTTAGAATTTAGAATTTAGAATTTAGAATTTAGAATTTAGAATTTAGAATTTAGAATTTAGAATTTAGAATTTAGAATTTAGAATTTAGAATTATACATTCTGCCTTCTGCCTTCTGCCTTCTGCCTTCTGCCTTCTGCCTTCTGCCTTCTGCCTTCTGCCTTCTGCCTTCTGCCTTCTGCCTTCTGCCTTCTACATTCTACATTCTACATTCTTCCTTCTACATTCTTCCTTCTACATTCTTCCTTCTACATTCTTCCTTCTACATTCTACATTCTACATTCTACATTCTTCCTTCTTCATTCTTCCTTCTTCATTCTTCCTTCTTCATTCTTCATTCTAAATTCTACTGACAACAGTCTACGGGTTTGATCAGCTGCTGCTTTCATCATTTTTTCAGCACTGAGTTTGGGATTAGTTAGCACAGCATTGAGGTACCGTTGTAAAATATCAGATACCTGAGAATATTGGGGAACTGGTGGACGCAAGACAGCCCCCTCTAACACCTCTAGCATTTTTGGATAGTGGGGATATTTCGCAACAATCTCTGGGTCTGCAAACAGCTTCCGTCGGGTTGGCAGATAGCCAGTTTCCAGAGTATACTGACGCTGGGCTTTCTCACTGGTGAAATACTCAATAGCTCTCCAGGCTTCCTCAGGATGTTTGGAAGATTTAGCAATTCCCAAACCCCAACCTCCTAAGCAAGCACCAGCTTTGCCACCAGGACCATGAACCATAGGGCTAATGCCAATCTTGCCTTTGACCTTTGAACCCTCTTGATTTGCCAATGACCAAACATAGGGCCAATTCCTCAGAAATACTGCATCCCCATTTTGAAACAACAGTCGTGTTTCTTCTTCCTGATAGGTAGTGACGCCAGGGGGTGAAATCCCTTGTTTGATGGTGCTGCGCAGAAATTCTACAGCTTTAATCGCTTCCGGTTTATCCAAACCCACTTCCAAGGTTTCCGGGTCAACCCAGAAACCACCAAAGCCTGCAAGTATCTCCACAAACATGGCTGATAACCCTTCATATTGACGACCTTGCCAAAGATAGCCCCATTTGGGATCATGGTTTTCCTGCAATTGTTGGGAAATGTTGACCAACTGCTCAAAGGTTTTTGGGGCTTGGAATCCAGCTTGCTCTAGCAAATCCTGACGATAGTAGAGGATACCACCATCGGAACGGAATGGTATGCGGTATAGTTTCCCCTGGTAGCGTCCTGAATCAACTGCTTTATCCAGAAATTCGTTTAAATACTCCTTACTAACTCGCTCCGATAAATCTAGTAACCACCCTGCAGCGGCAAATTTAGGAGCCCAAATCACGTCCATGTTAATCAGGTCATAGGGTGAGTCTCCTAAAATGAAAGCAGAGGTATAGAGGTCTTCTGTTAAGTCAGAGTTTAATGGTCCTTCGATCAGTTCGATTTGAATATCTGGATTCTCTAGCTCAAAATTCTTGACCAGTAGTTCCTGCCAATAAGCAAATTCCCCCGCTCCCATCAATAGGGTGAGTTGAACAGGGGGCTGGGTCAGTGCTGGTAGTGCCCAAAACTGGGACAGGAGCACACTGGCAACCAGCATTCCCAAAAGAATCAGGATTACGAAAGGTCTAAGCAGTTTAGTGAAACCTTAATCAGCGCGTCGCAGCATTCATCAGTTTAGCATCAACTATCCGACTCTCTAGGAACTTCATACAGATCGGCTTTGCCCCGAGCATAACTATGGGCAAGCTCAGAAGAGCAAAGATAATTGTAGATAACACGATTGGTCTCAGGAAAGATTTATCGATTGTAGATTGGTTCATGATTAAATGCTTACCTTAAACAAGTTCTAGTACTGGTGGTGAACTCAATGGCTAGGTAACGTTACAGGCTCCGTAGCCGGTATTGTTCCTGTTTTTGCTCCGTACACAAATAATCTACCGATCTCACCAAGAGCAGTCGATAACTAAAAGTTAAGGAAAGTTATGGAGTTGCCCTAGGATTGGACTTAAATCAAACATGAGGTATACCCAATCGCTAACATAACGCAAATGCGATCGCAAACCCCTGAGGTTCAAACTAGGACAAAACGCTGGAAATAAAGCTACCGTTCAAAACAAACGAAAAGCTGACATGATCAGCGTTTTTAAGTGCCACAAAGCGGTACTAGTCATTGAGTTTTAAGTAGCTATCCTAAGGGAGTAATTGTGAACGGATCTACAATCCAAAAATTAATCTTGGCACCAGTCTTCATTTCAACTACACTCTTTTGTGTCTTCACCTTACCCGTAGCCCTATTTGGTGAAGAGTCCCTCACCATCCGCATGCAAGATGAACTATTTTTTCATGGTAAAGTCAGGGATTCGGCGGCTCCTTACTTGGGACTAGCGATGTTAATCAGTTTGGGAGTAGGTATCTCTAATGCTACTTTAGCTGGGTGGCAGGACTCTTCCCGGAAGTCAGCTACCATTGAGTCTGAGTTAGACACTATCGAGCAAGCTCTTCAGGAGAAGGAAAAGTTAATTCAACAACTACAAGTTTCAACATCCGAGCTGAACACAGAGAAGCAACAGAAGCTAGATAATGTGGTTGCTTATGAAGAAGTAAAATTTGCTGCTGCCAGCGTACCGATGGCAAAGAAGGTTTCTCGGACCGTGGTCATGGAGAAACCGATAACAGTTATGGAACCGTTAATAGTTACCCAGGAACCAGTGCTTGAAAACCTAGGGATGTCATGGCAACAGAGTAAGGTAAAAGCTGGAATCTATCAGTTTGCCTCTGCTCAAACGTTCTTAGGCTACACCAAGGGATGCAGTCGGCCAAAGGGAGTTTCCCCCATTCGCGACGGCATCAAGAATACTTCTTCTGCATCTGAACAATCCACAAGCATCAGAAATCCTCAAGTTCTGGCGAAAAAAATTGTGCTAGTTGAAGCACTCCAAAGTCAAATCCAAAACCTATCGGTTCAGCTAGAATCTCTCCAAACATCTTTAAAAGCAGCACCCCAAGTATCTGATCAAGCTCAAGTTGCAGCTTAGATAATAAGTAAGCTATCAGCATTCAGCTATCAGCATTCAGCTATCAGCATTCAGCTATCAGCATTCAGCTATTGGCCAAGCTACGGAAACAGCTTTTTAATAAAAGAAGCTGACCGCTGACCGCTGACCGCTGAATGCTGACAAACTATCAGCAGCACTTTATAGGCGGTCTTTACTTTAAAAAGACCGCCTATGACTATAAGAAGCATGTTATATTATTAAGTACAGTTAATCACTTTTAAAATCGGTTATCCTCTGAAAGTTAATTGTTAATTGTTAATTGTTAAGTTTTAATTTTTAATTTTTAATTAACAATTAATTTTATTTTTAGGAATGATATAGCGTTGATCATAATTTGATCATACTTACAGCGTTTTTCATAACTATGAGGTACACAGGATTTTTTCCCTGTTCCCTGTTCCCTGTTCTGTTCCCTGTTCCCTGTTCCCTGTTCCCTGTTCCCTGTTCCCTGTTCCCTGCTCCCTAAAACCTACTCCCTGCTCCCTAAAACCTAGCATTTTGTACCTCACGACCTTGAAAATTGCTAGATTAAACTTTGCTCAGAGGCATTTTCCCATCCTTAACCTCAAGCAGATGTGACCTAGAGGATTCCACTAGGTCAATTTCCAGACCTTCCCGCGCCATAATCGTATTAGAAAACTCCTTAACAGCCTGTTCTCCAAGCTGATCCAAGAAATCATCGTTATGGAGGGGGTCATGATGGAAGATGACTAATTTTTTAGCATTAGCAGCTCGAGCAACTTTGATAGCTTCCTGCCAGGTGGAATGTCCCCAACCAATTTTGCTCGATATCTCAGAGTAGTATTCTTGATCAGTGTAGGCAGCATCATAAATCATCAGGTCTGCATTACGGGCCAGCCGCAGGACATTTTTATCGAAACCTTCTTCGAGGTGTTCTGTGTCAGTGATGTAGGCAGCTGAATAGCCTCGCCAGTTAACTCGATAGCCAACGGCTTCACCTGGATGGTTCAAGGGTGCATTTTCTACCGTAATCTCACCAATATTGACTGTTTCTCCAATCTCAAGGTCATAGAACTTCTTTTTCGATTGCATAATTTGCAAGGGCACCGGAAAATTTGGGTGGGTCATCTGATCAGTTAGACGTTTCTCGATGGTGGCACCATTAGGGGCGCGGGTGCCATAAATATGGAAACAATTCCTTTTAATAAAGGCAGGGGTAAAGAAAGGGAAACCCTGAATATGGTCCCAATGGGAGTGGGTAAAAAATAGATGAGCTTCTACGGGCATCTCTTTCAGGAGAGACTGTCCCAAAACTCGCAACCCTGTGCCACCATCAAAAATCAGACGCTCACGACCAACTCGGATCTCTATACAAGGTGTGTTGCCTCCATACCGAACTGTTTCTGGTCCTGGACAGGCAATACTACCTCTGACGCCCCAAAAACGAATAGTGAATAAGTTGTGGGTATTAGACATAATTTTTCCTTGCAGGCTTTTGCAGTTAGTTCATCAGTGAGGGTTTTCTGACGAAGAGGGTGTCAGTGTATGGTAATCCAGGAAGGGGCAAAGGTAAAGCTAGAATAGTCAAGTACCCTTGGCCCAATTCCTATTTACCCTTAGCTTTTCTAGCTAGAATTCAAGCACATTGCACAGCACGCCTTAGCACAAGAGTCACACTAATAATTAGCAACGATCTCACCTGGATGTTACTGGTTAGAGGTGATTAGCGGACTGAATTCCCCTGTTGTTGTAGGGTGTGTCGATTATACAAAGTAGCTCAAGTTTACCAGTATAGTTCATCAATCTGGAACTATGATGGCTCATAGCAAGTACTTCTTATTCCTATGATTCCCAAAAGCTTAGCAATATTCACCTGAATGTCTTGTAAGTTACACAACCCAAGTATGTGATCAAAATCACATACTTGGCAGTGGTACCAGAGGAAAACTACACCTGACATAGATTCCCCCTCGAAGGTATGATCAACAGAAACCAGATTAATGACCAATGACCAATCAAAAGATAGTTGTCAAAGTCGGCACATCTAGTTTAACCCAACCAGCAACAGGTCAGTTGGCCCTATCCACTATTGCTGCCCTAGTGGAAACCCTGAGTCGGCTCCGTTCTGAAGGTCATCAAGTGGTACTGGTTACATCTGGCGCTGTGGGGATTGGCTGTGGGCGACTGGGCTTAACATCACGACCGAATACACTCCCTCTCAAACAAGCGATCGCAGCAGTTGGTCAAGGACGGCTGATGCGGATATATGATGACTTATTTAGTAACCTCAACCAACCTATTGCTCAGATTCTCCTCAGCCGCCGAGATTTTGTACAGCGTAGTTGCTATGTCAATGCCTATGCTACCTTTCGGGAGCTACTCCAGCTGGGGGTGATCCCTGTGGTGAATGAAAATGATACGGTAGCCGTAGATGAACTTAAATTTGGGGATAACGATACCCTTAGCGCCCTAGTCGCTAGTTTGATTGAATCGGATTGGTTGTTTTTACTAACTGATGTGGATAGACTTTACTCAGCAGACCCCCGTAAGGTACCGGATGCTGAACCAATTATTTCAGTCAATAGCATTGAGGAGTTAACTGAACTAGAGGTACAAGCTGATGACTCAGGCTCTGGTTGGGGCACTGGTGGGATGGTAACTAAAGTAGCTGCTGCCCGAATTGCTACCAATGCTGGGGTTAGAACTGTAATCACTGAAGGACGACGTCCGAATAACATAGAAAGAATTTTACAGGGAGAATCCCTGGGCACCCAGTTTGCCCCCCAAGCTCAAACCAATAAAGCCCGCAAGCACTGGATTGCTTACAGTTTAGTGCCAGCCGGGAAACTTTATCTTGATAATGGAGCGCTAAAGGCAGTTTGTGATGGGGGCAAATCTCTATTAGCAGCTGGTATTACTGCCATAGAGGGGGATTTTCGCTCATCAGATGCCGTAGAGCTATGTGACAGCAATGGCATGGAAATTGCTAGGGGACTGGTGAACTACAACAGTAATGAATTACATAAGATTCGAGGGCATAAATCCGAACAAATCCTGACTATTTTGGGTTACAAGGGGGCAGAAACTGTGGTTCATCGGGATAACTTGGTACTGATGAATTAGGGAGTAGGGAGTAGGGAGTAGGGAGTAGGGAGTAGGGAGTAGGGAGTAGGGAGTAGGGAATCGGGAATCGGGAATCGGGAAAAAATCCTGTATACCTGATAGCTCTGATCAACGCTAGATAACGGTGTTTTGAGGATATTTTTAATTCGTGGCTGCCTTTTTTGCTGATTCTACCCAACTATCAAAGAGTTGCTGATTTTTCTTTATCCATTCTTCGGCATGGCGGCGAATATCTTTTGGGCTACTTTCACCATCTTGTACCAGTTTTTGTTGAGCATTCACATCGTCAATTGGAACTGTCATCAACTCAAACAGGCGTTTGGCAGCTGGATTTGCTGCTAAAAATTTCTTGTTTGCCATCACCCGAACTTTATCCACAGCAAAACCCACATTTTTTCCGTTAATAGTAGTATCTTTTTCGGTTATATTTTCCTGTTCTTTAGGTAGTGAAATAAAAGGAACCTCTAATCTAATGGTATCTTCTCCTGGCTTTAATACTGTCACTGACCAGTGGGGACTATAGCTATAAAATAAAATAGGTTGTCCTTGTTTATAGCGACCCAATGTGGCGGCCAAGAGAACATCATAGTTGCCTTGGTCATGTTCAACGGTATCGCGCAACTTGTAAGCATCCAGCTGATGTTCAATTACCAACTCACACCCCCAACCTGGATTACAACCAGTTAAGTTAGCTTTGCCATCTCCATCAGAGTCAAAAAGCTTGGCAATTTTGGGGTCTTTTAGTTGTCCGAAATTAGTAATTTTGTATTGTTCAGCAGTTTTTTTATCTATCTGATAGCTTTGCAAACCATCAGCAATAATTACTCCCACCTTTTCTAATTTTTGGTCACCACCGTTTTCTAAAAAGAATTTTTTGTGTATATTTTGCCAATGAACACTGTAGAAATCTACGTCGCCATTCCTGACAGAAATGTGTGCCAGGGGAATACTAAGTTGTTTTATTGCTGCAGGTTTATAACCAACCTTTTCCAAACCAATATTGATGATTTCGGAAACAAATAAGGCATAGGTGGAAACCGAGGATGCAGAACTGACCTTGACTCCTTTACCTGCTGTGGATTGACTCCCATTTGGGGTCTGTGCTTCACAGGCGATTAAACTGAGGCATAGAGCTGCTGCTAGGATAATACAAATAAATTGATTGATTTTCCTGATGGTCATTTCTTGGATTCTATTTGATCAGGTGCTATCGGGATGTTACAGCTAGATTTTGCCTGAAATCCTGGTAAGGCGCAATCCCGACTACGGATCATAGGGTGGAATGGGCTGTTGGTGGCATGGGCATGTTGCCTGTTTCATTTCCGGGCAGGCAGGATGCCCACTCTACTGGTCGGGCGGGCAGGATGCCTACTCTACTGCTATTTCGCGCAGCGGGCAGGATGCCCACTCTACTCCTATTGATTCGTTGATTCAGCAACGCCCAATTTCTTGCTTAAACACTGGTTTCCAATGCTATCTTACGGAATGAAGAGCCGACCGACTCCCATATAATTGTCAATTTCAATCACAATTTCAAGTAGCCTATCTACACATTTATCCCGATAGGCTCGTTCATCCAAGACCCGATCAGCATTGCCAATTGTGATGACAGGAAGGGAATTGGACTTGTTTTCTTCACGCAAAACCTTCTCTAATGCATCCTTACCTTTCATCTTTCGATTGGCTGTCAATAGAATCATCTGATTGGCTTGAGCAAAGCGCCAAACAATTCGATCATTGCTATCGATTGGTAGCTCAACTTCTTGAAAGGAGACGAAACGGATGGGGAGAGTCTCAAGCCAACCTTGATTAGCAATGTTGCCTAACAAAACTACTGCATGTCTCTCAAGATTGTGATCAATCAAGAAAATCATGCTTTCTGTGCGTGTCTTGCTTTCTGTTCCTGGAGTTTTGCCCACAACGCTTCTCGACCGGGTTTAGGGGGCATTTTTGCAATGCGAGCAAAGTGTTCTCGATTCCGCTGTTCCCAGTACTGTCGGTTTTCCTGTTCCTCCTGCAAAATAGTTTGATACTCGGCTTCGACTTGGGTACGATTGTCTTCGATGTATGATAGGGCTGCGCTTACTTGTTCCTTAGTTAGGTTAAGAACATCCCCAATTAATTTTGGTGGATACTGAGCTGTGACATAATCCATCACATCGTAGAGGGTGATGCGTGTTCCGGCAATGGTTAATCCCCATTCTGTGCGAATTATAGCTGTATTGCTATTAGAAACTGGAGCCATATCTATCGCTTTCTTAATGTATCTCTATTTTACGAAGTATTTAAGTATTCAGCGGTCAGTGGTCAGCTTAAAATCAGGCGTTGTTTAATAATAGAATGATTTTAAGAGTTTTTTAGAATGGGCATGTTGGTGGAACAGGCATCTTGCCTGTTTCATTTCCGGGCGGGCAGGATGCCCACTCTGCTGATATTCATCCCGCCCCTCAGCAATGGCACATCTGTTCCTAATGCTGCAAGGTCTAGTCACAAAACTAGGGTTTTAACGCAAGACACGCTCGATATATACCCGTCCATAAAGGAGAGCGCAAAATTTGCAGATTTTGACGATAGATTCGAGTATCAGGATCATTTGGCCCTAACTTCTGTTCGGCAATCTCCAATGCCTGTTGATAAAGGGGTTTAGCCTCATCATAGCGCCCGATTGAGTAGTAGAGTAAACCCAGGTTGTTGAGAATGGTAGCCACATCGGGATGGTTCTCACCCAAGCGGCTTCTAGTTATCTCTAAACATTGCTGATACAAGGGTTCAGCCTGGTCATAGCTACCTTGACCGTAATAGAATCTTCCTAAGCCAACAAAGGGCCAGATTAAATCTTCATCCCTGAGCCAGTCAGTTAGGACTGTGGCAGCTTCGGCTAAATGAGGGATGGCGGGGGTAACTGCTGCAATCTGATCGCGAGTTGGTGTCTTGGGAATTTTTTTGGCCACAGCCACCATTCCTTGACAAAAGCGTTGCTTGTAGCAATCGGCCTCTGGTAATTGAGCCAGCTTGGTCTGGAAAAATTCTCGCATTAGTTGATGAAGCCGATAGGTTTGCTGTTCGGTCAGTTGCAACAAATTACGATTTACCAGAAAGCGATTGGCCGTAGGCCACGCTACGCGAACGCGTAACTCTTCCAATACTTCTTGTTGTTGATACCATTGTTCCTGATTTTCATCGATAACACAAGTCTCTACCAGTGACCACTGAAAAGGAGCAGGAGCAAACAAACTCAGAAGACATCCTAACTGTTGGGCTTCTGGTGGCAAACTGTTCCAAGATAACTCAAACGCTTCTACAGAGTAGGCCCTAGCATGATTAATAATGTTACTGGGGTGATTTAAGCTTATCTCTTTTTTTTTGAGGCATTCCTTGATAAATCTCTTGACACCAAGATAGACCTGACTATCTTGAGATTCTGGTTTACATAGGTCAATGTGGTTCTTTGCTATCGCAACCGGTTTCACTTTTTCAATGCCTGGGTTGGCACTATCTGGGTCTACCACCAAAATCCCTTTGACAGGCTGAGTTTCATAGTAGACCTTTGTGGCAATTTCTAAACTCCGAACGTTTTCTCTATACCACTCATTTAATTCCCGTAACTGAGGGTGATGAGCTTTTAGTTCGTCCACACTTACGGTGGTTTGTGCGAGAACACCAATATTATCAATTAAACTAGCTAGATGAGACCCAGTGTGGGGAGTAGCCAGAAATACAACCCCTTTCGTCTGCTCAAGAATAGCTTGCTTTTGAAAGGTCAAGGCACTGTTGAGCATCTTTTTGACTAAAAGCCCGCCCATACTGTGAGCAATAAAGATTAATGGACGTTGGCCGAAATCGTTGATATCTAGCCACTCTAATAAATTACTGGCTTGATCGAAAAGGGGCATACTGCTGTGGCTTGTCCAGTTTGTCGCTTCAGCGTCATACCCAAAAGACCAGATGTTAACGCATAAATTATCTTTTCCTAACCAACCTAGCCAGCAGTCATCATCATCCCGTTTTCCCTGGGGATGCCAGGTGCTGATAGCATCCCCTCCCAGCCCGTGAACAAACACCACATCCGCACTGGGCAATAAGTCCTGATAGCTTGAGATTTCGATTAAGCCGGTTAAATCCCTCAACGGTTACCCTCAAGTTAATTATATAGCATTAACTAGTAGATGCCTGAAACCCAATCTCGAATTATTTTAACACAGGAAAATATAGGGAGTCGGAAATTCTAAATTCTAAATTCTAAATTCTAAATTCTAAATTCTAAATTCTAAATTCTAAATTCCATAACCGTACAATTTCTTTCAATTATCCCTCCGAAAAAAAATTATAAAACCCCTTGACAAATTAAAATGTTATCGTTATGATTATATTTGTAACTTAACAACGAATTGTTAACTATGTCCGACAATTTTCGCCCTAACCCAGAAAACAATCCTGAGGAAATTACTCCTAGTAATACGCCTCAGGAACCTTCCCAAAAAAAATACCCCATTAAGCACATTTTGAAAGGCTCCCGCCAGGCAATAAACAACACCATTTATACCCTTTATGCACGGGGTTACGCCCAAGTTGACGAGTGGAGCCCCCTTCAGCCGACTGACATTCCTGGCGAATTCATGACGGTAATGACGAAGTACTTAATGCTGGGTTAAGGGCTTAAATTTTGGGGGGCTTTGCCCCCCCAAAGCATCAGGTCTGATGTCAGCGGTCAGCGGTCAGCCGTCAGTGGTCAGTGTTTAGCTGATAGCTGAAAACGGATAGCTAATAGCTAATAGCTGATACGCGACACGCTGATAGCTTACGGTCTGATCGGATTATGTTTGATTAGGTTTACAAAGTTGAGACATAAGTAACAATTCCTAGCCGTGGAACATAGTTCTGCGGCTACTTTTTTTTGGTTAGCAGGTTGTTCGCGTAGCGTGGCCTTTTGGCCAAGGTTATTTGGTTGTTCGCGAAGCGTGGCCTTTTGGCCAAGGTTAGATGGTTGTTCGCCTTTGGCGTTCGAGTAGGGTAGGTTTAAGGTTATGATGTTGTAGGTTATTAACAGGCTCAGCTGATCAACACAAGACCTCTTGAGGTGATCAACAAGTGTTCTATTGTGATTAATCCTTGGTGGGCAGTGCCTAGCAACCCGATCGCAAGCACATTAATCTGTCTGTTGCACTGCCCACCCTACATCTACTTAATAAAATTCTCCTTGGTGGGCAGTGCCTAGCAACCCGATCGCAAGCACATTAATCTGTCTGTTGCACTGCCCACCCTACATCTACTTAATAAAATTCTCCTTGGTGGGCAGTGCCTAGCAACCCGATCGCAAGCACATTAATCTGTCTGTTGCACTGCCCACCCTACATCTACTTAATAAAATTCTCCCCATCTCCCCATCTCCCCGACTCCCGACTGTTGTGCCATTTCAAGACAACGGCCCAGGGGAACTTATCTGTAGTATTTGGGAGCATCCCAATTTGGCACGTTAGCTCTTTTTAGGGGGCTGAAACCCTTGAAATATCGTTGCTTTGGGTAATATTGTTTCCAAAATGGGATGCTCCCTAGTATTTTGAACAAATAGTATAAGAAAGGGAATAGGGAACAGGGAATAGGGAATAGGGAATAGGGATAATAGTTGACTATTTCAGCTGTTTGACCGGCGTTGCTTAATAATGGAATGATTTTAAAAGTTTTGTGCAATGGGCATCTTCCCGTAGAATGGGCATCTTGCGTGGAACTGGCATCTTGCCAGTTTCATGCTTATTTTCGAGCGGACAGGATGCCCACTCTACTCCTATTCATTCAAAGATTTAGCAACGCTGTTTAACTCGATGGTGCGTTACGGGGCGGACTATCGGAACACGGGTTACGAGGCGGAAAATGAGGGCAAGTCCGCCCCTAACACACCCTAAGCACTAAATTCTAAATTCTAAATTCTAAATTCTAAATTCTAAATTCTAAATTCTAGCTAATCAAAATTGCCATTTATATCTAACTTGTACCTCATTAAACACGTAGTCGTAACTCAATTCAACTGAGGAAGTTTGTCCCAAATCATAAACGGCATCGAAGGTTGGGTAAACCTGTAAATCAGCTAAACCGATGGATCTCCCGACATTACTGACTTGTTCTTCAACAGTAAATAAAATATGTTTGATAATTGGTCGAACAACATACTGAGTAATCACTAACTCAGCTATTTCTCGTTCATTGCTGTTAGCGATAGTTTCAAATTGGGTAATAAAACTGTTACCGAGCAGAGCGATAATTCCACTTTCACTGCGGGGAGGAGTACTGGTTAAGGTGACAATGGGAGAAAATAGAAACGCTTTGTCCTCACTATTAGCTATAGCTTCCCCATAAACACACTCAGAGAGCTGTTGGAATTGTTGCCGAGACAAGATGGTTGTTTTTGAACCAAGTTTAGCTAGTCCCCTATCTTGTCCACTACTGGTAATTTGCTGATCAGCACAATAATCTTTCTCTCCTCCTAGGGCAAGGATTTTACTAGTTTGACCTTTGATGGCGAGGGTTACCTTTACTTGGTCGGGTCGAGAAGACTGCACGACATTCTCAAGGATTTCGTTATCAACCCGTCTTTGACGTAAGGCACCAGAAGGCTCAAAGGCTATGGTGATAAACTTAAGATCTAAATTGGGATTGAGTAATCCCTGTTCTGGTACAAATACAATGGTGTTATTGTGCCGCCTGTCTGAAACAAATTCGGTTTCTAATACATCAACTTCCCAACGTCGTAGCGTAATTGTTCCCAATCCTTGTAAGTTTTGGAGATTGCCATTGATAGGACCGTTGAGGGTTAAATCACCAGCTATTCGAATATCATATATGGGAAACTGTTGTACTCTTAACTCATTTACCAAATTTATCTGAAAATTCCTTAACCTAGGCACAAACAGATTATTTATTCTACTACGGACTACTGAGGGAGTCTGATTAGACGTATTCTTAACGGGTTTTTCGTCACTTGCTTGGGTCTTGGTTTCCTGTATCTTCGGTATAAAGGCTTGCCCATTTTCTAAGTTAATGTTTCCTCCAATAACTGGACGCAATGCTGAACCCGTAATCACGATATTACTTGCTACTCCCCCTTCATAGAGCCCTGCTAACTTTAGGTTATCTTTAGGAATTGTCAGGGTTAGGGGATTGGAGGAGTTTGTCGTATTTGACGCTATCCTATTTGACACTATCGGCAATTGCCCAGACAGGGAGAATCCAATCCCTGCTAGGTTACCCTCGATAGTTTTTTGACCTTCTCTATCTGGATAGTTTACTACTTCCAGGCGCTGCTGATCTAACTTAACCTTGCCTACAACATTGAGGGTAAAGTCATCTTCTAGGAGCTTAGTTTTGAGAGTGCCATTCTGGATATTAACCTCAGATGTTCCTGATAAGTCTTTAATTTTGATACCATCTGCTAACTCCAAACTTCCACTAACATCCAGGTCTATATCAGCGGTTCTATCCTCTCCATTCACCCATTCCACTTGTTTTTGAGTCACTACACCAAGGAGTGCCATTGCTGGAGTTGCCAGCTTGAGGTTGATATCTATGCGATCGCTATCTGGTTTGGGGGGAAAGGGGACTTTACCAGAGACTTGTAGATAATCTGGTTTGTTGGTGTCAAAGTCAAGACGAGAATCAACATAGTCGAAATTGACTTCAATATCATCGAGGGAGGTATTATTGACGGAGCCATCTACAACAGCGACTTGCCCATTGGTGACTTGGGGATTGGTGAGACTACCACCCAGCTCGCCTTTGGCATTCAAGTTACCTGCAATGTCAAAGGGAATAGTGACAAAATTGCTGGCTAAATTGCTAACGGTCTCTAGAGATAGATTCTGGAGGAGGAAGTTTCCTGAGTTGCTTTCTTGGCCAAGCTGTCCTTGAAATGCTAAGACTGTTTCCCCCAATTCCATTCGGGCTGGCTGCACAGTAATTACACCTTGGTCGTAACTGCCTTTACCAACCAATTGGTTGAGCACAATTACTTGATTGGGAGAATTAGCATACCACTGCCAATTGTTGCCTTCAACATTAAAATCGACTTTAGGATTAGTCAAGATTCCAGCAACAGCAATTTCTCCAGTATACTTACCTCGAATATCTAAATTAGTCAGGAGTGTAGTGGGATTAAACGGGTTAGCAACAGCGTCGTCTTGGGCATTTATTTTGGCAAACCGTCGTAGGAGAGTAGCTAGGGAGCCATGTATAATACTAGGGAATGGTCGTAATTGGTCAGCGTTGCCAAATTTCTTGTTACCAATTTTATCACTAGAGGAATTAGTAGTAGAGGAATTAGTAGTTTGGAATCCTTGAGCGATGTCGATAATATCAACACCTTTGACAATAGTCAGGATGTCTTCAATATAAGCTTCTGGAATAGTCAGCTTGCCATTTATTTGTTGAGACTTGAGATTAAATCGACCATTTTTGAATAAATATCGACTGTTACCTAAGATTAAAGCAGCTGATGCAATCTGGGCAATATGATCTTGATAGGAGAAGTTAGCACTAACTTGTTTAGCGTTTATTTCTCCTATAGCAAGTTCCTTAATTTCGATAGTATTACGACCAGAGGTTTCTAGGGTGAAAAGATTCAGGTTAGCTTGCCCTGTTACCTCGCCTTCCAATCTACCGGGAATACCGTAGATCAAACCAGGGGTCAGATTAAGGATAGCTAGGGAAAAATTCTTGATCTGAGCCCTTAAGTTATCTCCCCGGCGTACTCCTGTGATCAGAATCGGGAATTGTGACCCTTGTCCCTGTTGGAGTGTAAAGGATGCAGGCAGATAGGGAGCAAGACATTGGTCTCCTCTAGTACAGGGTTGGAGGCGAGTTGCGATCGCATCTTTCTTTCCTCGTAAATCTATGGCTAATTCTTGTCCTGGCGCAACGGTTACTGGCCCAGCTAACACTGGCTCAAAGGTTAAGTCGTTAACCTTCAAATTCGATAGCTGTAGATTCCCGGTCATATTCAAATTCCCAGGTAGGAAAGGGGCTGAGAGTAAATTTTTCCCTTGGATGCGACCGTTCAAGTCAGCTTGACCCTTGACCTGAATTTGATACCCTGGGGAAATTTGCTCCAAAGGTAACCGACTCAATAGCAGGTTATAGGGCAATTTACTGAGATCAGAACCAACCTCTAGGTTTAGATCAGTTCCAATCTCCCATGGCATCTGACTAGGGTTAGTTTTGGTGAGATGGGACAGTAGGATTACTCCCTTAGCATTAAAGGAATGTTTTGGCAACTCTAGCGATAGGGTATTTGCTTTAATGGTAGCAATAGCACCAGGATTGAGCAGAGGATTGAGGTTTCCGGATAAATTCAGTTGACTGTTCAGCGGTCCTAGCTCTAGTTTTTGGTTACCCAGCTCCGGTAATAACTGACTAACCAGTAAGGAGGAATCAAGATTAGTGGTATTAATTGCCGCTTGCCATAGACCCTTGCTAAGGGTGCTATTTAGGTTAAGTTTCCCTTGGGCTAGTACTCCGTTAAGGTCTGCTTGTAGGTCAGTCTGATTCAGTAGAGTTGGGGGGTCTAGGGTGTTAAGTCGGCTCTTTAACTTGACTTTTCCCCCGATTTCTGTATCGATAGTTGGGAAGTTAGCTAAGGCCATTTGGGATGCGATTTCCCCTACATCCAGGCTGTTTGCGATCGCATCCGCAGTCAGCACCCCAGAGCTTAACTGACCGATAGCATTAACGTTACCACCACCTACACCTAGGTTTCCATCAAAGCTAGCCTGAATTGCCTTGAGTAGGTCAAGGTTAAATGATGAGCCGAAAGCCAGTAGAGACTCTAAAGAACTAGAAAGGTTAGCTTTACCTGACTTGAGAGCTATCGGTAGCGCTAGATTAGGAATACTATTACTCAAGCTAATTTGACCAGCTAATGCATTAACATCCAGATTCCCTGACTTTAACTGACCTTTGGCATTAACTTGACCATCAGCCACCCCTAAGTTTCCCTCAAAATTGGCGTTGATAGTATTGAGGCTATTCAAGTCCCGATTCAAGGCAGAGGCGAGCAGAGATGCCAGGCTTCCGGAAAGATTAAGCTGACCTGACCGTAGCGCTACTGGTATCGTTACATCTGGCACTAGGGGATTGAGCTGAATTTGACCAGCTAATGCATTAACATCCAGATTTCCTGAATTTAATTGACCTGTAGCGTTAACTTGACCATCAGCCACCCCTAAGTTTCCCTCAAAATTGGCTTTGATAGTATTTAGGCTGTTGAAGTCCCGATTCAAGGCAGAGGCAAGCAGAGATGCTATCGTTCCGGAAAGATTAAGCTGACCCGACCGTAGCGCTACTGGTATGGTTACATCTGGCACTAGGGGATTGAGCTGAATTTGACCAGCTAATGCATTAACATCCAGATTCCCTGAATTTAACTGACCTTTGGCATTAACTTGACCATCAGCGACCCCTAAGTTTCCCTCAAAATTGGCCTTGATAGTATTGAGGCTATTGAAGTCCCGATTCAAGCCAGAGGCGATAAGAGATGCTAGGGTTCCCGAAAGATTAAGCTGACCCGACCGTAGTGCTACTGGTATGGCCAAATTGGGAACTAGGGGATTGAGCTGAATTTGACCAGCTAATGCATTAACATCCAGATTCCCTGAATTTAGCTGACCTGTAGCATTAACCTTACCCCCACCCACCCCGAGCAACCCATTAAAATTGCCATCGATAGTATTCATCAGGCTATTGAGGTTGGGAGTTGAGCTAGAAGATAGCAGAGACTCCAGGGAAGCAGAAAGGTTGATTTTGCCAGAATCTAAACCAATCGGTAAACCCAACTTGGGC
Source organism: Moorena sp. SIO3A2 (assembly GCF_010672265.1). NCBI lineage: Bacteria > Bacillati > Cyanobacteriota > Cyanophyceae > Coleofasciculales > Coleofasciculaceae > Moorena > Moorena sp. SIO3A2. The sequence continues at coordinate 2,448 of NZ_JAAHHC010000002.1, read as the reverse complement.
ACTACCTTATTCAGTTTAATTTTAGAGGCTCTGGCGTCCAACTCCACCATGCCCCGATTTACCTGACCTGTAGCCTTCACCTTACCCCCTTCTACCCCCACCTGCATATCTCCTGTTGCCTCAATAGATTTAGGAGAAAAGGATTTGAAACTACCAGAGAGGTTGATTTTTCCTTGGGTTAACTGTCCCGACAGGGGTAAGAAGGGGTCTAGAGGCACAGCGTTAGCCACTACAGTAGCTTCCCACTTACTGGTTTTAAGGTTTCCTGTACCCGTAGCAGTGATTCTCCCTTTACCGACCTTGACCTGGGTGTTACGCAGTAAAATATTCTGATTGAGCAACAGGAGTTCTCCAGCACCAGAAACCCCGATATTCTTTGAAGATGAAGTGGATACCGCTGGTGCTTGCCAAATTAGACTCCCTTGGGGGTTTTGAGTGTTTCCTCTGATGGTAGCTTGGGCGTCGAGGTTGCCCAGGGTAATCTGAGATGGCAGCTTATAGGGAGATGCAATGGCATCCACCGGAAGGGCAGCGATAAAATCGAACGCTAGGGGCATTCCCTGAGGTTTAGTTCCCCCTTGCTGGTCACTAGCCAGTCTTACTTGACCACGCCCAGTAATTTTCCCACCTGCCTCAGGTTTTACTAAGAAATCCGTCAAGACCACTTGGGAAAAATTCCCAGCCAAGTCAGCCCGAATCTGAGCCAACTTAACCTTGTCGATGGTGGTCACTTTAGTATTCCGTAGTGTGCCAGTCACCTCTGGCTGGTTAATCGGACCGGTAATCGATAAGTCCGCTGCCATTTCCCCATCTACTGGCACTGGGGATTTCAGCGGAACAGTTTTCAGCAGTTTCGCCAAGCTAAAGGGCGTGACCTCAACATTCAGGTCAAACCCTTTTGTCCAACCGACTTGACCAGATACCAACGCTTCAATTGCTCCATAACTCCCCTGAGTTTTTTCCAAGCGCACCTGGTCTCCCTGGAAGCGCAGTCTAGCGTTAGCCTTCACCGGTGCCTTCAACGGGTTTACTTGCACCTGAATCCCTTTAAATTCAGCCTTACCCTTAACATCAGGGATTTCCTTAACCGAAGGCAGGGAAATATTCAGTTTGGCATCTAATTCACCAGATTGGAGATTAGCTGGGATATTGGGAATAACCGCTCTGATTAACGGCATCAGCTCCGCCAATGCCAAGTTTTGGACGTTGACCCTAGCTTGACTTTGCCCAGTTGTCAGCCATGTCTTGCCCTCCAGTTTGGTCTTACCCTCAGCAATAGCAGTTGTGATACTATACTTGAGACGCTTATTGTTGTTGGATAAGCCAGCAGTAGCATCAAGTTTGAGCTTGAATGGATTAGTCTGACCATAGGGTAAAAGGGCAATTTTACCATTCCACACCCGCACCTTAGCATCCAAATCAATCGGAGGAGAGAAGGAATTATCGAAATTCAAGTCTTTTAAGTTAATCCATTCCCCATTCGCTTCCTGTTGGGCATACACATCCACATTTACCAAGTTAATGGTCACAGGCAAAGAGCGTTTGACAAGTAAAGGCAAGGGATTAAAACCTACTTTGATCGCTTTGATAGCCACATGGTCAGGGTCAGTGGTGGTAGCTGGGATAGAGGATGGTCCCAACTCCAGGCTAGTCAGGTATAAGGCTTTCAGTTGTCCAACCCGTACATCTCGCTTGATGACATTACTCAGTTCAGTTTCAATCCAGCCAGGTAAGTTTTGGTATAGCCACATCCTGACCCCAAAATATCCCACCAGACCAATGGTCAGGGAGATCATGGCAAAGGTAATAGTAGAGGGACGTTTTCCCCATTGGAGTATACTGGCTACAGCACTCCGGCTTTGATTTGCCTCTGGTTCAGGGGGAGGATTTTGGGAAGACTTGGTCATATCCGAATATCAGGATGATTAGAGGATTTGCTGAAAATTATTCCAGATCGGCTGCAATATATTCCGGAAATTGACTGATACAGGGTCGCTAAAATTTTATGGAATTCCCCAAGCCAAAACCCCGTGTTTTTAAACCACCGGATATAGGCTCGTAGCGACTTTAGTCGCCGTGGAAAAATATCTTGAGGAATTCCGGAATCATCGTTAAAGCCAATATCGTCAAAGCCAATGTAGACTTAAATATAGAGTACAGGCTGCAAAACCGTTGGCTCAACCGGGAAAGAGACCCGCAATTTGATTGACCATAAAGTAGTAATGCTCGGAGGGTAGGGAAACTCCTCCTTAAAAACCCAACCGTCAATTAAAAGTTGGCGTGTGAACCTAGAAGAATCACCTTTGAGATAAAAACGGTGCGCTTGACCTTGGCGAATTAAATTCGCCAAGGTCAAGCGCACCGCAAAGTACGGTGGGGCACACCGGAACTTGAGGAAAAGGAAGGGAAACGGACTTTTAAGGCACTTCCAGGAAGTACTCCAACGCA